>SKLO01000304.1 GCA_007123195.1 Verrucomicrobiales bacterium
TCAAGGTAATACTTGCGGGCGGCTTCGTAGTCGGGCGGATCGACGGTGGCGTAGAGAACCGCCAGATTGAAATGGGCGGCGGCGTAATCGGGCTCGATGGCAATGGCGGATTTGAACTCGGCCTGGGCGCGATCGCGCATGCCCAACCGGCTGGAGATCACGCCAAGGAAGTGCCTGGCCTGGGCATTGTTGGCGTCCTGGCGCAGGCTCTCCTCGATGGAGGCGAAGGCCTCGTTCATCTGGTTGCGCCGGAACTGGCTGACCCCGAGATAGAAATGGGCGCCGGCATGGCGCTGGTTGGAGAATTCCAAGGCGCGCATGAGCACCACCTCGGCGTCGTCGAGCTTGCCGAGGTTCATTTTGACCACCCCGAGATTGCAGAGCACGTCCACATTGCGCGGATCGGCGCGAAGGAAGTCCTGGTAGGCGGCCTCAGCCCCCGCGAAATCGCGCTCGCCGGCGAGATTTCGGGCCTGGCGCAGCAGGTCAACGAGCGCGGCCCGGTTGTCGACCGGCACGTCGTCCGACAAGCTGCCGGCCAACTCATCATCCTCCTCCGCGCTGGGCGCGGGTGCGGGCGCGGGCTGGTCGTCGCCCTCTCCGGTGGCAGGGGCCATCACGGTGGCATCGGTGTCGCCACCGCCCAGCAAATCCTGCAGCTGGGGCTCCTGGAACATGGCTTTCTCCTCCTCGGTGAGCACGACGCGCAGGGAGGTCAGGTCGTTGACGTAGGTCAGCAGGTTGCTGGAGACCTGATCCATGCTCTCCAGTTCCTCGATGATGAGGGCCTTGGCCTGCTGCTGACGGGCCTGGGTGCGGAGTTGGCGCATGATCACCTGACGAAGCATTTGGTTCTCCGCCATCAGTTCCGGATCGCCCTCCACTTCTTCTGGCAGTGCCGCGATGCGATCCCGGGCCTCGCGCAGTTCCGAGGTCAGCTCGGCCACCTGGGCCTGATAGCGCACGTTCTCCTGCTTCAACAGCGCGAGCTGCTGGCGGATGTCCTGCAGGTTTTCCTGCAGCTGGACGATCTGGGCGTCCTTTTCCTCGGCTTCCTCTTCGAGCACGCCGATCCGTTCGCGGGCGCTTTCCAGATCCTGGCGCAGGCGTTGGTTCTGCGTGGTCAACTCGGCGATGCGGGTGGGAAAGTCCTCGGCTTCCATGCTTTCGGCCTGGGCCTTGATCAGCTCCAGTGTGCCACGGGTTTCCTCCAGATCGCCGGCCAGTTCAGCGGCGCGGGTTTCGGCCTCGTCGGCGGCTTCCTGGGCGGAGGCGTAGTCCTGCCTGAATCTGGTCAACTGGGCGCGCATTTCGACCAACTCATCGACGTTGCCGTCGGTGGCCAGCTCCAGCTGCCCTTCAAGCGCGGTGATCTGGACCTGGAGGTCGTTTTCCTTCTGCCGCGCGGAGGTCACCTGGTTGAGCATTTCCTGGTAGGCGGATTCCTTTTGCTGCACCTCGGCGCGGAGACGCTGGTTCTCCTCGCGTGCGGCCTGATTTTCCTGCTCGAGCGCCTGCATGCGGGCGCGGATGTTTTCCAGCGGGTCGTTGCTGTCGACCACTGGGGGCATGGGCGTCGTGCCGGCGGTGGCGGGGGGCGGCATCGGGGTGGTGACGGCCGGGGGCGGGGGAAGGGGCGTCGGCTGGGCAAAGGGCCCGAGGGCCGGGCTGCCGGTGCTGGCGCCTCCGAGCTTGGCATTCAGGGCGACCACCGATTCCTGCACCTTCTCCAGCCGGTAGGCGACCATGCTGGGGTTCCATTCCGGCCAATTGGCCTGCACGCGGGCGAACTGCTGCCGGGCCTCCCCGAGGCGGCGGATGGCGCCCTGAAGATCCCCGGCCTGCTCAAGGGTGGCGGCGTCCTGCATGGTCAGGTAGGCTTCCAGATAGGCGTCGTCGGGACTGGCCGCCAGCGCCGACGGCCAGCTGAGCAGCAGTGCCATCCAGGCGATCAAGCCCGGCCGTTGGAAAAATTTGTGGATTGTCCAAGTCATAGGTAGCGGGACCTCAGTGCACACTCTGGGAGGCTGGATCATAGGGGCAAAAGGGCGGGCTGTAAACCGGCGTCCACCGATTGTGCCCGGGATTTGTCTCGTCCGGTCGGCCCGCCCCGCGGGTCAGCCCGCGGGAGCATCGGTGGCGACGTCTGGTGGAGCGGCGGCGAACCGGCCCAGATGCCGCAGGAAGGCGCGCGCCTCCCTGCTGGCTGGACGGGCAAACAGTTGTCTGGCCGGGGCACATTCGGCCACCTTGCCGGTGGCCAGCATCACCACGGTGCTGTCGAGTGCGCGGGCAAAGCCCATCTCGTGGGTGGCAACGACGATCTGCTGGCCCTCGGCGGCCAGCGCGAATACGGCTTCAAGCACCTCCACGGTCATGGCCGGGTCGAGCGCAGAAGTGGGTTCATCAAGGAACAACCGCCGCGGCTCGTGGGCCATGGCTCTGGCCAAGGCGACCCGCTGTTGCTGGCCACCTGACATCGTCGAAGGGCGCCGGTCGATCAGGCCACCGACCCCGAAGCGGTCGAGCCACGCCCGGGCGCGGCGTCCGGCCTCTTGCCTGGTCAGGCCGTGGACCCGGGTGAGCGGCAGCACGAGATTGTCGCCGGCGGTGAGATGGGGGAACAGGTTGAACTGCTGGAACACGAAGCCGTTGCGGCGGCGCCACTGGAGCAGGGCGGCAGGATCGAACCGCATTGGCCGACCGTCCCACAGCACCCGTCCCGAGCGCGGCACCTGCAGCCCGCCGAGCACGCGCAGCAGGGTCGACTTGCCGCCCCCGGACGGCCCGATCAGCACCAGGCTGGCGTGGTGGTCGTCGATCCGGAAGCAGGCGTCGTCGAGCGCGCGCACGCCGTCGAAGTTCTGAGTCAGGTGCTGCACCTCGAGATTCATGTTTTGGTGGGGGGAGCCTGGGCAGCGGGCATCAGATCACGGTTTGCGGGGCCCGCGCGGCGCGGCGGCAAGTCAATCGGTGGCCAGGCGGCGCTCCAGCGAGCGGGTCCAGAATGATAGTGGCAGTGTCAGGATCAGGTAACCGAGCGCCAGCGGCAGGTAAGCCTCGAACGAGCTGTAGGTGAGGCTGTTGGCGGTCTGGGCCTGCTTGGTGAACTCCATCACGCCAATCACCGACAGCAGGGACGAGTCCTTGACCAGGTTGACCGACTGGCCGGCCATGCCCGGCAGCACCCGGCGCAAGGCCTGCGGCAGGATGACAAAACGGTAGGCCTGGCGGCGGTTGAAGCCGACCGCCAGGGCGGCCTCGCGCTGGGTGGCGGCGACCGACTGGATGCCGCCGCGCAGCATCTCGCCGAGGTAAACGCTGTTGTGCAGCGCCAGCAGGCCGATGCCGACGGCGATGCGGCTGTCCCAGCCGAGCGCGTCGGCGAGCACATAGAAGCCGAGCAACAGCTGCACCAGCAGCGGGGTGCCGCGCAGCAGTTCGGTGGCGGCCAACGCCAGGGCGCGCAGGGCCTTGACCGGGCCGAGGGCGCAGGCGCACCAGACCACCGCCAGCACCGCGCTGAGCGCGAGCGCCAGCATGGCCGCGAGCACGGTCTGGCGCCAACCCTGCCACAGCAGCCGCCGGTATTCCCACACCCCCGAGAAGTCGGTCTGCGGCGCCAGCTTGACAAACAGCAGGGCGCACAGCGCGGCGGCCAGGCCCACCACCAACAGCCAGGCCGCCACCTGCGCCGGACCCCGCGACCACCGCGACGGCGGCATCACGCCGTCATGGCCGGCGAGCGGCCCGGCACCGGCGGTCGCGGCGGTTGGCGGTGGCGACTGGGGCGACGGATCCATGGCGGAAGGTCATCGGGGCCGGCACACGGTCAGTCGGCGGCGTCAGCGGTCGGGGGCGCGTTGCCGGTGTCGCCGACCTGAAAGATGAAGGGCAGGCCCAGCTCCCGCAGCTGCCGGCGGCGTTGTTCCAACTCCGGGTAGCGTTGCTCGATCCTGGCGAACCCTCCGTCCCGGCGGAACTCCTCGAGAAACCCGTTGACCTGCTCGCGCAGATCGTCCTCGCCGCGGCGCATGCCGATGGCCCAATGCTCGATCTGGAACGGCGCAGCGATGGCACGGGTGCGCTGCGGGTGGGCGGCGGCATATTCGAGCACCGACCACTGATCGTAGATGAAGGCGTCGGCGTTGCCGTTGACCACCTCGGCGAGACAGGTTTCCGGCAGTTCCTGAGGCAGCACGGTCGCCTGGTTGAGGTGGTTTTGGGCGTAGACATGGCCGGTGGTGCCGGTGCGCACCACCACCGTGCGCCCGGCTTGGTTGAGATCGGTGATGCCGGTGATATCGCTGTCGGCCGAGACCAGCAGGCACAGGCCGGTGGCGACGTAGGGATCGGAGAACGCGATCTGGCGCTCGCGCTCGGCGGTGCGGGTCATGGAGGAGATCACCAGATCGATGCCACCGCTCTGCAGCGCCGGCAGCAGGCCCTGGAAATCCATCGGCACGATGCGCAGCGGCCGGTCCATCGACGCGGCCAGCGCCTCCGCCAGATCGACGCTGACGCCGGCCGGGTTGCCGGCGGGGTCGCGCATTTCGAACGGACGGTAGTTGAGGTCCATGCCGACGCGCAGCACGTCGTCGCGGTCCGACGACCCGCAGCCGCCGGTGACGGCGGCCAGCAGCAGGGCGCCGGCCAGCGCCCACGGAGTGCGGGCGGATCCGGTGCGGTGGCGGCCGGTTCGAGGTGGCCGGGGGCGGGCCCGGAAGAACGGTCGATCCGGCGTGCGGCAGCGGGTAGGCGAGCGGGGCATGGGTGAATGGATTCGGTTCGACGCCGCTTTCGGAGGCACGGAGGCGTCGGAGCGCACCGGTCGCCGCGTCCGCCGACAAGGGCAAGTGCGGGGCGCAAGTCCAAATCGCGATAATTTATCTGACACTTTGTTGGCGCGCTTTGTTGGCGCGGCGCTGGCCAACGCCCACGCAGTGCGGGCGGATCCGGTGCGGTGGCGCCCGGTTCGAGGTGGTCGGGGGCGGGCCCGGAAGAACGGTCGATCCGGCGTGCGGCAGCGGGTAGGCGAGCGGGGCATGGGTGAATGGATTCGGTTCGACGCCGCTTTCGGAGGCACGGAGGCGTCGGA
>SKLO01000369.1 GCA_007123195.1 Verrucomicrobiales bacterium
ACCACCATGCACCCCATCACACCCGCTGTTCAAACGCCGTTCCCCGCCCGCGCCCGCGCCATGATGCTGGCGGCCGCCACCCTGCTGTGGCTGGCCCAGCCGCTCGACGCCGGCGAGCCCAACACCCTCACCGAAGAACAGAAGGCCGAGGGCTGGCAATTGCTGTTCGACGGCGAGTCGCCGGAGAAACACTGGCGCGGCTTCCGCGGCGAGGCAATGCCCGACGGCTGGCAGGCCAAGGACGGCTGGCTGGTGTTGCAGGAGCCAGGCGCCGGCGACATCGTCTCGCTGGAAGAACTGCCTGAATCCTTCGAGCTGTTCATGGAGTGGAAGGTCGCCGAGGGCAGCAACTCCGGCATCTTCTACTTCGTCAACGAGGAACAGGGCGACACCATCTGGCAGCCGGCTCCCGAGTATCAAATCCTCGACAACTCGCCCAACCAGAGCCCGCAAACCGCTTCCGGAGCCATCTTCGACATCATCGGCTCCGAGCAGGACCACACCAAACCCGTCGGCGAGGCCAACTCCGCGCGCATCGTCGTCAAGGGCGACCTGCTCCGCCACTACCTCAACGGCGAACTGCTGGTGGAGGTCGACATGAGCAGCGACTGGTGGCAGGAAACCGTCGAGCGCAGCAAGTTCCCGGCCGAATACTTCGGCAAGACCCGCAAGGCCAGAATCGGCCTGCAGGACCACGGCGACTGGGTGGCGTTCCGCAACATCCGCTTCCGCCCGCTTGACTGACATGCCATCTGCCGTGCCGGTCGCAGCCATGACTGCCAGCAACCATCGGATCGGCGGAACCAGCCCGTGGATCGTCCTTCTGGCGGTCGCCGTGCTGTCGTGGTCGGCAGACGGCGCCACTTCCACCCCTGCATCCGCTTCACCCGAGGAAGCGGATGCCACTCCCGCCGCGTGCGGCCTGACCCTGGTCGAGGCCGCACGCAGGCAGGTCGGCGTGACCGTCCGCTATGACGGTTCCTACCAGCGCCTCGACTATCCCATGGGCGACGTCGCCGAGACCGCGGGCGTCTGCACCGACGTCATCATCCGCGCCCTGCGCGCCTGCGGTCACGACCTGCAACAACTGGTCCATGAAGACATGCGCCGCTCCTTCGCCAGCTACCCGCAGAACTGGGGCCTGAGCCGACCCGACCGCAACATCGACCACCGCCGGGTGCCGAACCTGAAGCGCTACTTCAGCAGGCAACAGATGCGCCTGCCGCTGCCCGACGCCCCGGCCGAGGCGCTCGACCGGTTCAAGCCCGGTGACTTTGTCACCTGCACGGTGCCCCCACACCTGCCCCACATCATGATCATCAGCGACAAAACCAACGCCGAAGGCGTGCCGCTGGTGATCCACAACATCGGTCGCGGCGCAAGGGAGGAGGATCGCCTGCTTTCGTTCCCCCTGACAGGCCACTATCGCTGGTTCAGGCCGGATTGACGGCAGCCGGGGCAGCCAAAATCACGGCGACTGAGCCGGTCTCAGCCATCCTGATCCCCCCCTTGCAATCGAGGCTTTGCTGCTGGGGGCATGGAAGGTAGATGAGTCGCTTGCAGAACTTCGGACACTTTGCAGGATGACGTCGCAACCATAAAATGGATCGGGGAAACAATCCCCGGCCACCACGCCCCGGTGGATGAACCGTCAGCGCCAACGGCGCACCATCCCTCAGCCCAGAGCAACGCCCCGGATCCCGGCCCGCCACGAAACCCTGCGCCCCAACGGGAAGTCATCGGGAGGTCTGGGTCCTCGACGGCCTTGCCGGTTGCCCGATTGACTCGCGGTCAACCCCGTGCCACCCATGGCTCATGCCCCGCTTGAAAACCACCTGGTGCCTCGCGCTCTGCGCGATCTGGCTCGCCGCCATCCTGCCCGCCCCGGCTCCAGCCGCCGATCGGCCGCCCAACGTGATCCTGATCATGACCGACGACCAGGGTTACGGCGACATCGCCGCCCACGGCCATCCTCACGTCATTACGCCGAACATGGACCGCCTCTGGCGCGACAGCGTGCGGCTGGAGAACTTCCACGTCGATCCCACCTGCTCCCCCACCCGCGCGGCCCTGATGACCGGCCGTTCCTCGGGCCGGGTCGGCGTCTGGCACACCATCATGGGCCGCAACATGCTGCGCGAGGACGAGACCACCATCGGCCAGGTGTTCCAGTCCGCCGGCTACCGCACCGGCGTGTTCGGCAAGTGGCACCTCGGCGACAACTACCCCTACGCCGCGCGCTTCCGCGGCTTCGACGACGCCGTCGTGCATGGCGCGGGCGGCGTCGGCCAGACGCCCGACTACTGGGGCAACGACTACTTCGAGGATCACTACAACGACAACGGCACCTGGCGGCCGTTCCAAGGCTACTGCACCGACGTCTGGTTCCGCGAGGCCCTGCGCTTCATCCGCGAGAGCGGCGACCAGCCGTTCTTCCTCTACCTGCCCACCAATGCCGCCCACCAGACCCGGCCTCACGTGGCCGAACGCTACCGCGCGCTCTACGACCACGTCGACACCACCGAGCGCCTGCGGATCTTCTGGGGCATGCTCACGAACATCGACGACAACCTCGGCGTGCTGCTGGACCGGCTCGAACACTGGGACCTGCTCGACAACACCATCCTCATCTTCATGGGCGACAACGGCAGCACCATGGGAACCGGCGCCTATCCGCAGGATCAGCGTGACACCTGGTCGGAAACCTTCAACGCCGGCATGCGCGGCGTGAAGGGGTCGCACTACGACGGCGGCCACCGCCTGTTCTGCTTCGTGCATTACCCTCACGGAGGCCTCACCGGTGGCCGCGAGGTGCAACGCCTCACCGCCCACTTCGACCTCATGCCCACCCTGCTCGAACTCTGCGGCATCGAGCCGCCCGCCGGCCTGGAATTCGACGGACAATCCCTGGTCCCCCTGCTCGAGGACCCCGAGACCGATGAATGGCCGGACCGCATCCTGGTGGTCGAGAATCAGCGCGTGATCGATCCGGTCAAATGGCGCAACACTTCAGTCATGACCGACCGCTGGCGGCTGGTGGACAAGGGGGAACTGTATGACATGGAAGCCGATCCCGGGCAGCAGCACAACGTGATCGACCAGCACCCTGACGTTGCCACCAGACTTTCGGCCTTTTACGACGGCTGGTGGGACGACGTCAGCCGGCGTCATCACGAGACCACGCCGCTTTACGTCGGCGCGGAGCCGCAGAACCCCGTGCAACTCACGGCCCACGACTGGATGCCGCCGATGGAGGGTGGCATCCCGCCCTGGAATCAACCCCACGTGCGCAACCGCCAGCAGGGCAACGGCACCTGGAACGTGCGCGTGGCGCGCACCGGCCGCTACGCTTTGACCTTGCGCGAACGCCCCGCCGTCGCCCGGTTCCCCCTCGCCGCCACCGAAGCAAAACTCCGGGTCGGCGAAATGGAGCCGCTGACGCTTGACGTGCCACCGGACGCCACCGGCGCGCGCTTTGAACTGAACCTGACCGCCGGCGAAACCCAGGTCAGGACCTGGCTGGTCGAAGAGGACGGCACCAGCAGGGGGGCCTATTTTGTGGATGTCGAATACCTCGACCAGAACCCGGAAAACTGATCCCTACGATGCCCGGAACCGGCCGTTGGTTCAAGCGGGAGTGACGCCATCCACCCCGGCTTGCATGGCTGGAACCCGGCTCAGCGTGGAGAACGGCACCACTCGATGCGCCCGCCTCATCGATGTCTACCAACCCGAAAACACCACCGACCGGCCGCACGCCCTGATCGACACCCACCTTGACCACCCGAATGAAAACCCCCGCCCGCCCCACCCACGGCCCCGATCCAGCGGGCGCGTTACGGCGGAGGCCCGGGCCGGCCGCCATCGGGGCCGTGGCGCTGGCGCTGGCCGTGGCGGCCCTGTTGCTGATCGACACCCAGGACCGCGACCTCCGCGAACGCACCCTGATCGTCGCCCTCACCGGCGAACCTCGCTCGCTCGACCCTCACACCACCACCTCCTCCAACGACTTCCGCATCTGCACCAACCTCTACGAGGGACTGGTCAGGTTCGCCCCGGGCAGCCTCGAGATCGAGCCCGCGCTGGCCACCTCGTGGGAGGTCGACAACGACGGCCGCCGCTACACCTTCGAACTGCGCCGCGGCGTGCAGTTCCACGACGGCAGCGCGTTTGATGCCAACGCCGTGGTGTTCAACTTCAATCGCATGCTCGACCCGGAGCATCCCGAGCACGACACCGGCCCGTTCCCTTTCAGCTTCTTCTTCGACAGCGTCGAATCGGTCGAGGCACACAACCGCCACACCGTGGTGTTCCACCTGTCCGAACCGTTCGCGCCGTTTCTTGCCAACCTGGCCTACCCGACCGGGCTGATCGTCTCGCCCGCTGCGGTGCGCGAGCACCGGTCGGACTTCGGCCGCCACCCGTCCGGCACCGGACCGTTCCGTTTCGTCGAGTGGCAAAGCCGGCGCAGCATCGTGCTTGAACGCCACCATGCCGCCGATCCCAGTCCATCATCAGCAGATGCCGACCGAGATTCAGCGCTGGCAGAGCGATTGTTGTTCCGGCCGATCACCGATCCCGCCGCGCGCACCGCCGAACTGCTGGCCGGATCGGTCGACGTCATTCTCGAAGCACCACCCGACGTGCTGGCCCGCCTGCGCCGCGACCCCGACCTGCAAGTCGACGAGGTGGCCGGCACCCACCTCTGGTTCCTGATCCTCAACTGCCGCCACGGCCCGTTTGCCAGTCGCGACATGCGCGAGGCGGTCAACCTGGCGGTCGACAAGCAGGCCATCACCGACCTACTGCTGCAAGGCACCGCCAGCGTGGCCCACAGCGCCTTCCCGGACGCCTTCGACTGGATCCCGCGCCCGCCGGACGCGGGCGCGAGGCACGACCCCGAGCGCGCGCGTGAACTCATCCGCGCCGCCGACCACGAGGGAACCAGCCTGCGCCTGTGGGTGCCCGAGGGCGGTTCCGGCATGCTCCAGGCGCGCGCCATGGCCGAGGCCATCCAGGCCGACCTCGCCGGCGTCGGCTTGTCAGTCAGGATCGAGGTGTTCGAGTGGAACAGCTTCCTCGAGCGCGTCAACGCCG
>SKLO01000358.1 GCA_007123195.1 Verrucomicrobiales bacterium
CGGCACGCCGGCGGTGACCACCCGCGGCATGACCGAGCCGGAGATGGATCTGATCGCAGGCTGGATCGACGACGTGCTTGAGAACCGCGAGCAGCCCTGCGCCATCGCCGCCGTTCGCCGACAAGTGCTGGAACTGAACCTGAGGTTTCCGCTGCCTTGAATGAGACCCGACCAGGACCAGAACGAATCCCGTTGACCCAGGCACACCACCAGATGCGGAAGCCGCCTCGACCCGGCTGGCCCCGGCCTTGATCGTGGCACTGCAACGCCGTACTTGATCTTTTCAGCCACCGCCTGTTCCGTGCCGCCCGCTTGACCCGGGCCGACCCCGGCACGCCATCGAACCACTTGCAGCCGGGGCCTGCCCCGGCTTCACTACCGCCCCGCTTCAACCACCGCCTTCGTGCCGACCGTCATTCCATCCCGTCTGCCATGCCATCCAACCCGTTCAAGGAAAGCCTGATCTCGCGCCAGCGACCGGGACCATGCTCGCTGGTCATCTTCGGCGCCACCGGCGACCTCACGCATCGCAAGCTGATCCCCGCCTTGTACAACCTCGCGGTCGACGGCGAACTGCCGCCGCAAACCAAGGTGCTGGCATTCGCCCGGCGCGACAAGACCGACGACGATTTCCGCAGCGAACTGGAGGAGGCCAACCGCAAGCACTCCCGCCAGGGCCACGACGACGCCATCTGGCGGCACTTCGCCGAGTCAATCCACTACCACCGCTCCGAGTTCCAGGACGACCAGGGCTACGCCAGCCTCGCCGACCGCCTCGACCAGTTCGACCACCAACGCGGCGCGCCGGCCAACCGGCTTTTCTACCTTGCCTCGGCACCCGAGTTCTTCGAACCGATCATGACCCACATCCGCCAGGCGGATCTCAACCGGCCGGCCGACGGCTGCTGGGCGCGCGTCGTGTGCGAGAAGCCGTTCGGAACCGATCTCAAATCGGCCCGCAGCCTCAACCAGGTGGTCAGCGAGGCGTTCGACGAGCGCGACACCTACCGCATCGACCATTACCTCGGCAAGGAAACCGCCCAGAACATCATGGTGCTGCGGTTTGCCAACGCCCTGTTCGAACCGCTCTGGCGCAACCGCTTTGTCGACCACGTGCAGATCACCTGCGCCGAGAACCTCGGCATGGAAGGTGGCCGCGGCGGCTATTACGACAAGTCCGGCGCCCTCCGCGACATGGTCCAGAACCACCTGTTCCAGCTGCTCAGCCTGGTCGCCATGGAACCACCGATCGGCTTGTCGGCCGACGCCGTGCGCGACGAAAAGGTCAAGGTGCTGCGCTCGCTTCGCCCGCTGGTGGGCCCGGAGCAGGTCGGCGCCAACGTGGTCCGAGCCCAATACACCGCCGGCTCGGTCGACGGCGTCGTGCGCCCCGGCTACCGCGAGGAGGACCGGGTCGATCCCGCCAGCATGACCGAATCCTACGTCGCACTGCGGTTGTTCATCGACACCTGGCGCTGGTCCGGCGTGCCGTTCTACATCCGCGTCGGCAAACAACTGCCGAAGAAGGCCACCGAGATCTCGGTGCATTTCAAGGCAACGCCGCAGATTCCGTTCAACACCGACGCCGTGCGCGGCGGCAAGAACGTGCTGGTGATCCGCATCCAGCCCGACGAGGGCATCGCCCTGCGGTTCCTCAGCAAGATGCCCGGCTCCGCACTGCGCATGGAGCCGGTGAAAATGAACTTCCATTACCGCGACAGCTTCGGCAAGACCAGCCCGGAAGCCTACGAGCGGCTGCTGCTCGACGCCATGGCCGGCGACGCCACCCTGTTCGCACGCCGCGACGAGGTCGAGGCGGCGTGGAAGTTCATCGACGAACTGCAGCACGCCTGGCACGAGTCCGAGTCGCCACCGCCAATGGCCAGCTACCCCGCAGGCTCGTGGGGCCCCAAGGAAGCCGACCAACTGCTCGGCCAGGACGACCGCGTCTGGCGCCGGCTGTGACGTCCGGGGTCGCCGGCTCTTTGCCCCGCATCCCACTCCACTCACCCGAAACCATGGTCACCCCACGCTACGAGCCCAGACTGCCTAAGCTGCAAATCGAGCTGCCCTACCGCATCGCCGGCCTTGAGTTCGCGTTCGTCGAGGACTACAACCGCGAAGGCGAACTGGCCGGCCAGGGCGCCGGCATCAGCCTGCGCTACGAGGCCGAAGCCGATTTCAGCCACGCGGACCTGTTTGAATACGACTGGAACCACCTCGACCTGCCCGACGGCATCCTTTCTCACGCCGTGATCGAGGAGTTTTTCCAGCTTCACTCCGAGCTTCGCGCGGGTCTCGATTCCGGTTACTACACCTCGCTCACCACTCTCGAGCAGCGCATCGCCGTGGCGCCGGGGGCCGAGCCTTCGCCCGCCGGTGATCCCGATGAGGCCGGACCACCCGCCCAACCGCATGCTTCACAAGATCCGGATCTGCAAGCGCGCGGCCCCGGGCTGGAGTGGCTGATGACCACCTGTCTGGCGGACATGCCGCGACCCGACTCCGAAACCTCGCCGCCGTTGCGGGCCGACCAGCACCCCGGACTCGGACCGCTGGCCGGCGGCGACCCGGACGAGGATCAGGACGAGGACACCCTGCCGGACTACGAAGGAGGCGGGCTCGAAGAGGACGTGGTGCTGGTGCATGCCGCGGTAACCGCGTTCGGCGGCCAGTTCATCAAGTTGCGCTACACCCATTTTGACGACGACGACCCGGCCCTTGAGCAGGGCTTTTTTGACTTCCTCAACCAGCTTTCCAGCCAGCTTTTGCAGCACCGGAAACGCTGACCCGCCCGGCACCTGCCGACCCTGACACCATCACCGCGCAGCGCGCGCCTCTCCAACATCCTCATGGATTTTTCGTTTCTGGGCAAATCGGTCGAACTCGGCCGCATCGACGGCGAGTTGCGCCACCTGTGGGAAACCGACGACGCCTCGACCAAGGCGTCGCTGGTCAACTTCGCCCTCTACAACGAGGACCCTCGGTCGCTGGCCGACAACCACCAGATGGTCGCGCGCCTGACCCGCGAACACGCCTGCCGCGCGCTGCTGATCGCGGTCGATCGCGACCAGCCCGCACCGGCCGCACGCGCATGGATCACCGCGCATTGCCAACTGGCCAACGGCGACCGCGCCATCTGCAGCGAGCAGGTGGCGTTCCTCATCGGTGGCGGCGGCGCCGAAATGATCCGCAACGTGGTGTTCGCCCACCTCGACTCCGACCTGCCGCTGGTATTCTGGTGGCAAGGCGACTTCAGCGACGCGTTCGAGGACCGGCTCTACAGCATCATCGACCGGCTGATCATCGACAGCGGCAGCTGGAGCCGCGATCCGGCCGGCCAGTTCGCCCGCCTGCAGCAGGCACACGAGGATCCCTCGTCGCGGTTCGTGGTCAATGACATCAGCTGGACCCGAAGCTTCCACATGCGCCAGGGACTGGCCCACTGCTTCGACGACGCCCCATCCCTGCGGGCGCTGCCAACGATCGACCGCCTGCAGCTCACGGTGGCGCCCCATCGCCAGGTCGCCGGGCTGATGCTGGTCGCATGGATCGCCGCCCGACTCGAACGCGGGATCACCACCGATGGCTCCGATGTCCGGCTGACCGACCACCACGGCCAGACACCCGACATCCGGGTCGAGGTGGTCGACGATCCCAAGCCCGGCGTCTGCATCCGCTCGCTGGAACTCAGCGGACCCGGTTGCCGCTTCCAACTGCACCACGACCTCGGCGACAGCCACCTGCAACTGTTGTCCGACACCCCGGGACACCAGATGCGGCACGTCATTCCCGCCGACCACGAGGACGAGGCCGACCTCGTTTCCGAACAATTGCAGCGCGCCGGGGTCAACCGCCTGTATTTCGAGATGATCCCCGGCCTGCGCCGGTTGCTCGTCCGGGCCTGACCAACCCACCACCCCGATCCATTCCGACGTGAACCTGAAGGAACTGGCGCTGCCCCCGTGGAAGGCCGACGCCCACCCCCAACAACCGGCACCAGCGCGCGTGACCCGATTCATGCGCGAGGCCGAACGGCGGATCGATGCGCTGTTTGCCAGCGGCCGCAACCGGCGACTGCCACGCTTCATCCCGGCCGATGCCGGCGCCGTCTACGCCGCGCTCGAGCACATCACCCGCGAGGATCTGCCGGTCGGCCGGGTCTTCTGCGAATGGGGAAGCGGCTTCGGCGTGGCCACCTGCCTCGCGTCGCTGCTGGGTTACAACGCCTGGGGCATCGAGATCGAGCAGGAACTGGTGGAACACGCCCGCGCCCTGATCAGCGATCAGGACATCGCCGCGCACATCCTCAACCTCAGTTACCTGCCGGAGGGGTTCGAGGCTTACGCCGGCTCCGGCGCCACCGAACTGCTGACCCCCGAAATGCAGGCGCACGCCGGCACCCCGCGCGACAACAGGTTCGCCCAGCCGCCGGCCCACTACGACGGCATGCCCTGCGACACCGACGAAATCGATGTATTCTACGTCTACCCGTGGCCGGGCGAGCAGGAGATGATGCTCGAGTTGTTCGACCACCTCGCCACCGACGGCGCCATCCTGCTATGTTACCTCGGCGACGGCGAGATGGCCGGCTACCAGCAGATCGGTGACGGCTGGTGAGCGGCCACTGCAACACCTTGGCGGCGGTCTCCGGGCGAATCGCAAAGGAGGCAATGTGGAATCACCCCACATGATTTCCTTCCCGCATCGTCGGTCCCCTGCCGGCCGGTCCCCTGCCGGCCAAGTCCCTCGCCCCGAACCTCAGGGCTGCCGACCCACACCGACAAGCCGCCGCCAAGCGCCAACACCCACAATCACCTTTCTCCCCGGTTGCGTTGCGCGAGGTCACCGACAATCGCCCCAGAACCCCCGCTGCTTCTCACACGTCCACTCTCAACCCCCGTGCACTGAACAACCGCCCCGCCGCCGGGGCGCCCGCCCCGCGCATCCTCCGCGCCCCGTCCTTGCGCTTCGGCCCGAACCGCTCCCGAGCCGCCGCGAACGCCTCGTTGACGAACTCCCGGCTGCCAATCACCGCTCCATCGCTGAAATACCTCACCCGATGCCGCAGCATCGCCGCCATC
>SKLO01000387.1 GCA_007123195.1 Verrucomicrobiales bacterium
CACCGCCGCCGGCGACGACCACCCCCGCGTGCGGCTGGAATCGGTGGTGGCCGCGGCGGCCATCGATCACCCCGACAGCGCGCGCGCTGTTCTGGCCGTGTTCGCGCACCCCCGCGACCGCTTCATCGATTATGCCCTTGAGCAGAACATCCGTGCCCAGCCATTGCACTGGCGTGGGCTGCTGGAACAACCGGCGGAGGAGGTGGAGTTGCCCGGCGGGGCGGGTGAGTTCCTGCGCCAGCGTCTTGAGCCGGCCCCTCCGCCGCATCCGGGCCGGGTCATCTACGCTTCGTTGTGCTCGAACTGCCATCAACCGGAGGGCGGCGGGTTGGCCGGGGTCTATCCGGCGCTGACCGGGTCGCCGTGGCTGGCCGGGGATCGGGCCGAGGCCCTGATCAAGATCACCCTGCACGGACTGGCGACCGGAGAAGCCCCGACCGGCGGCGCCACCCCTGCGCTGCCAATGCCGGCCATGGGCCTGACCGATGAACAGGCCGCGGCGGTGCTCAACTACGTGGCCGAGTCGTTCGGCGGCGATGGCCGGTCGACGGGCTTCACCCCGGACCAGGTGCGCGCCGTGCGCGAGCGTCACGCTGGGCGCACCGCCTTCTGGACCGCCGATGAGCTGGAGTGACGCTGACATGCGGCCATGAATATGGGCATGTGAGGGGATCCTGGCTGGTCACCAACCCTGCACCAACAGCCAACAACAAAGAACAAAGAACAAAGAACAGAGAACAGACCTACTTGTAGCGGAAGGCGTCGCTGGTGGCGACGGCTTGGATCAGGGTGTGGAGGGTGTCGCCCTGATGCTGCATCTGGTCCGCCAGGTGCTCGATGAGGCTGCGGTCGGCGGGGACGAGCGGGCGGCCGAGGGCGTAGACGAGCATTTTCTCGGCGAGCGCGCGGCGGAAGCGGTCCTGTTGCTCGAAGAGCAGGGCCTTGAACTCCTCGAAGGTCTCGAAGCTGAGGCCGTTGGGCAGGGTGCCGCTGGCATCGATGGCGGGCGTGTTGCGGCCGCGGAAGTCCTCGCCGTCCTGCTGCTCGCGCCAGGCGCCGATGACGTTGAAGTTCTCCATCGCCAGCCCGTAGGGATCGATCCGGCGGTGGCAGGCGGCGCAGGTCTCGACCTGCTGGTGCTGGATCAGCCGGTCGCGAACGGTGAGGTTCTCGCCCTCGATGTTGGGCTCGACCTCGCCGGCGTTGGGCGGCGGCGGGTTGGGCGGATCGTTGAACAGCACCTCCCTCACATACACACCACGGTTGACCGGCTTGGTGCGGTTGCCGTCGGAGCCGAACATGGCGACCCCGGCCATGCCGAGCAGGCCGCCGCGGGGGGAGTCGGGCGGCAGCGTGACGGGAACAAACTCGGTCTCGCTGGCGGCCTCGCGCGGCAGCTGGTAGAACTCGGCCAGCCGGCGGTTGGCCATGGTCCAGTCGGAGTCGAGAAACTCGGTGACCGGCAGGGACTCGCGCAGCACGCGGCGGAAGAACGCCAGTGCCTCCTGTTCCATCGCCTCGCCGAGTGCGGCGTCGAACTCCCGGTAGAGCCTTTCGTCCGGCATGAAGGCGCGGAACTCGTGGACCTTCATCCACTGGGCGCCGAAATCCTGCACCAGCGCCTCGGCCTTGTCGTCTTCCAGCATGCGGCCGATCTCGGCGGTGAGGATGTCGGGGTCGGACAACCGGCCGGCGGCGGCGAGTTCGAACAGCTGCTCGTCGGGCATGCTGGACCAGATGAAGTAGGACAGGCGCGAGGCCAGTTCCCAGTCGTCGAGCGGGCGCGGGGCAGGGGACGGGACGCCGTTGTCGCTGCCGGCAAGGTCGTCGGCTGTGGCGGGCTCGAGCAGGTAGAGGAACGCGGGCGAGGTCAGCACGGCGCTGACCGCCAGTCCGACGGCGTCGATGAAGCTGCCGCCGTGGTCGAGTTCCCCCTGGACGAGGTCGAGGTAGGGTTGTTCCTCGCCGGGTTGCAGCGGACGGCGGAACGCTCTGGGCATGAACTTGAGCAGGATGTCGCGGGCGTAATCCAGATCGGGCTCTTGTTCGCGGCCGTCGAAGAAGATGGTCCGGTGGCTGGCGGGCGGCCAGCTTTCGTAGAGCGGTCCCTCGACTTCGATGTAGTCGATGAACAGGCGCGGGAGTTGCGAGGGATCGACCGCGTCGGGGTTGGGGCGGCTGCCGGCGTGGCCCTCGAGCAGCTTGCGGCCGGCCAGGCGGATGGAGGTGACGTAGTCGCCGGCGACCCCGGCCTCCTCGATCGCGCGTCGCAGTTGGATGGCCTCCTGATTGGTGCTGAAGAAGTTGGTGCCGTTGACGATAGTCACATTGTATTCGCCGCCGTCCGGGTCGCGTGGCATGGTGGTTTCGTAAAGCGTGGGCGTCTCGGTGACGTCGGTCTCGATGAGCAACCGGCGGTCGGCCTCGGGATGGTTCTGGGTGAAGCGCATGCGCACCGGTTCGCCGTCGGCGCCGGGCAGTCCCCAGGCCCGGACGCGGACGTGGTAGAGTCCGGCGACCGGGATCTCGTCGCGGGTGTCGCCGTATTTCATGCGACCGAACGAGCGCGTGCTGCTGGTCATCAGCACGATGTGGTCGTCGGCGCAGATGACGCCGGGCTGGGAGCAGATGTATTCGATGGCGCGGTTCCGGGCGATGTCCTCCATTTCCATCCGCATGATGTCGGTGGGGAACTCGGGCGGGCCGGTGACGAGGGCGCGGTCGACCACCTCGCGTGCCACCAGGTAGTAGGTTTCTAGCAGGGACTGGTCGAGCATCAGGGCGCTGCTGACCTTGTCGAAACCCTCGGCGGTGCCGTCGGCGGGAAGTTGATCGAGCGGGTTGTCGCCGGGCAGGAAGGTGACTGCGAGCAGGTCGCGCAGGGTGTTGGCGTATTCACTGCGGTTCATGCGGCGCAGCAGCACGCGGTCGCCGGCGCCGAGGGCCAGTCGCTCGGCGTGGCGCAGTTCGGCCGCGATCCAGTCGGTGACGGGCTGGATTTCATCGACCGACGGCAGCGACGGTGAGTCCGGCGGCGGCATTTCGCCGAGGTTGAGGTTGTCCATCACCTCCAGCCAGATGCCCTGGGTGCGCGCGGTTTGGAAATCGATGCCGAGGTCGTCGAGCCGCAGGTCGCCGCGCTGCCGGTCCTCGTTGTGGCAGCGGTGGCAGTGTTCTTCCAGGAAGGGTTGGACGAGGGTGTGGAAGGTGTCGGGATCGAGCGCCGAGGCCTCGGGGCCGGGGCCGGCGGCATCCACGGGCGCGCGGGCGAAGGCAGCCCACACGGCGGCCGCCGCGATCACGGCGGCGATGGCGGACAAGGCGGTGCGGCGGCGGATGAGGCGCGGCATGACTGGCGGAATGGTTCTCACAAAAATGGGCAGGTTATTTGTTCCTTGTTCTTTGTTTTTTGTGATCGTCGGTTCAGCAGCTGGTTTTCGGACCTGCGCCGGGGAGGGGGTGGATGTCAGGGTTCGATCTCGCGGACCACGCGGAAGCCGATGTGGGGGTAGTGATCGTTGGCGTCGGCGAAGGCGCGGTTGGAGCTGCGGGCGTGGACCGGGCTGACATACCAGGAACCGCCGCGCAGCGAGCGCCAGTCGCCGTGCTCGTGCTGGGGCGTGGAGTCGGGTCCGCCGGGGTCGTCGTAGGGCTGTTGGTCAAGGATCTGTTGCGCACGCTCGAAGTGGGCGGTGAGGTGGCGGTAGTAGTCGGCCTGATAGCGGTCGGAGCACCATTCCCAGACATTGCCGTGCATGTCGAACAAGCCCCAGGGGTTCGGTTTGAAACTGGCCACCGGGGCGGTGTGGATGTAGCCGTCATTCTGCCGGTCGGGATCGGTGAGCACTTGTTGGCGCGACATCAGGTCGGGGTCATGCGCGGCCAGGCTGGCGTCGGCGACGTTGGCGTGGGCATAGATTTGGTCGGGGTCGTCGCCGGTGAAGTAGAGTGTGGTGGTGCCGGCGCGGCAGGCGTATTCCCATTCGGCCTCGGTGGGCAACCGGTAGCGGGCGCCCTCGACCTCCGACAGCCAGCGGCAGAACGCCACCGCGTCATGCCAGGAGACGGAGGTGACCGGGTGGACGTCGGTTTGCTCAAACCCGGGCCGGCGCCAGTGGTGGTCGGGCGAGGGGATGAAGCGCTCGGTTTCGCGCGCCTCGGGATCGCGGATCATGGCTCCGCCCTGGCGCTCGGCGGTGGTGCGGTGGTTGGTGGCCTCGACGAAGGCGGCGAACTGGCCGACGGTGACCTCGGTGCGGCCGAGGCGGAACGGCCGGGTGATGCGCACGTGCGCCTGGGGTTGCTCGGTTTCGTTGACGGTGACGTGGTTGTAGGAGCTGTGGGGGTGGCGGGCGCGAAGTTCGTTGGGTGAATCCAGCCCCATGACGAAGGTGCCGGCGGGAAGGGCGACCAATTGGATGCCGATCGAATCGGTGATGACGTCGTCGCCGGCGGAGGTGGCCGGGTCCGGCTGCGACGCGGCGACCGGGCCATGGGTTGTCGGCCAGAGCATGGCGACCGCGCTCGCCATGGCCAGGGCCGGGGCCGTGAACCGGGTGCGAACCGGGCCGGGCGGGGTCGCGGGCCGGTGGGCGCGGCGGGTGGATGGGGGCCGGGGAACGGCTGTGGCTGCCTGGGCTTGCCGGCTGTGGCCGGCCGGGTGGTTGTTCACGGGGAAACCAGGTTTGGCAGCGGTGGTTCGGGCGGCGTTCGCATGGGGGATGATGGCCATCGACGTCAGGCTTCAGGCGACGAGGTCGGCGATGACGCCGGTGCTGTCCTGGAACCCGGGCCCGGGATCGACGCCGGCGCGGTCGAGCATGGTGTGCCAGAGCGAGGCCAGCGGGGTGCGGTCGAGGTCGAGGTGACCGCCGTGGCGCACGCCGAGGGCACGGCCGCCGGTGAGCACGGTGGGCAGCCGGTCGCGGCTGTGGTCGAAGCCCATGCCGCTGGAGTAACCCAGCAGGGTGTGGTCGAGCAGGGTGGTGCCGTCGGGCTGGCGCACCGCCTTGAGGCGGTCGATCAGGTGGGCCCAATGGGTCATGTAGATCACGTCGACCGCGGCCAGTTCCTCGAGGTTC
>SKLO01000082.1 GCA_007123195.1 Verrucomicrobiales bacterium
ACTCTTCAAAGCGGAACCGCAGGTGGCGAAGTTCGCGTCCTGGCAAAGTGATGAACCAGTTGGTGTCCTCGGCGGTCATGACCGCGGTCCCGGGCGGCAGGGCCAGCAGGTCGGGATCGGCTTCGGCCGGAAAATCCTCGGCCTGGAACGGTGCCGGGGTGACGGCGGCCACGTTGAGGTTCTCCCGCGCGCGCAGCACGCGGGCGGCGGCCTGGCGGGGGTCGGCCAGGGTGACGGCGAACACCACCTCATGGTGCCCTTCCTCCAGCAGCAGGTCAAAGCTCACCGGTTCCTCGTCGACGCGCCGCGGCGGCAGCACCAGCTCGTCGTTGACCATGGCGGCCACGGTGTGGCCGAGCAGCTGGAAGCGCATCGCGCCGGCCCGCGGCTGGTGCAGCAGCCCCTGCCAAACCACCAACCGGGCGCCGGCCATGCCCTCGTCCTCGGGGTCCGGCGTTTCCAGCGGCCAGCGCAGGGCCGACTCAACCTCGAACCCGCTCCAGCCTTCGGCCTCCAGCCGCTCGATCAACTGGTCCCAGCCTGACAAAGCCGCATCATCGACCGCCAGCACCCGGCCGTGCATGCGCTCGAAAGCCTCCGGCCAGGGAGTGGCCGCCTCGGGCTCGGGGAACGCGGCGATGCGCGGGAAGTAGCGCCCGTCGTGACTGCCGAACACGCTGAAGCGCAGCGGCCGGCCCTCGCGGTTGCCGGGGCTCTGCAGCCGGATCGAACGAACCTCGTGCAGCTGTTTCATGTCCACTTCCAGCGACTTGGGCGCCACCCCGTCGGGTTCGCTGCGCCAGGAGGTGGAGGGATTGCCGTCGAGCGCCATCAGCGGCGAGTGATCGATCGCGCTGTCGCTGGCGACCGCGCCTGCGGGCAGGTCGTCGGTGATGAGTTCGCCGCGGAACACGCCGGTCACGGGACCGGTCTCGCGCAGCCGCACTTCAACCGAGTCGCCGCTGGAGGCCTCGACCATGACGCTGATTTCGTCGGGCTCGGGCGTCAGCGAGCGATCCGGGTCGCGCAGGCGGAAGTAGATTGGATTGCCCGGCTTGATCTGGTCGGACGGCCGTTGTTCGGCCCGCAACGGGTCGAGTTCCTCCTCGACGCGGGCTGCCTCCGGCACTGCTTCGGCGTCTTCGTCAGGGTCTTCGATGCGCTGGCTGGCCATGGCGAAGTCGGCGTCACTGGCGATGCGGATCTCGCTGCCGCCGCCGCCGACCTCGGCGAACTGGCGGCGGAAGTCCTCGGGATACTCGACCGTGATGACGTCCGAGCCGAGCACCTGCAGCACGCCGTCGCCGGATTCGGCGGCGCCGAGCGCGGTGGGGATCTCGCCGATGAACAGGCCGCGGCCAGCGCCGCCGGCATGCAGATGCACCACCTCCTCGTCGCCACCCGGCACGGTGCGCACGGTGACCGGAATGCGGCCGCGGCCGCGGCTGATGCCGAGGTCGGTGTCCTGCACGACCAGCGACAGGGCGTGGCCGGGCACGTGCCAGAGCTTCGATTCGCGGCCGAGCCGGCCGACGGTGCGCAGCAGTTGCAGCTGGTCGAGGTAGCGCTGCTCGACGCCGTAGATTTCCGCCAGTTCGAACAGGGTCCGGTCGGCAAGGTCGACATCGGGCGTGGCGGCCAGCACGCTGCGGAAGATGCTGCGCGCCTGGTCGGTGTCACCCTGACGCGACGCCAACACGCCGCGCAGGAACTGGGCGCGCAGGCGGGTGGCCGGCAGCGGACTGTCGAGCAGGGCGAGGAACGCGTCCTCGGCCTGGTCGTAGATGCGCTGTTCCATGAAGGTGGTGCCGATGCCAAACCGCGCCTCGTCGGCGTGGGAGGTGTCCGGGTAGCGGTTGACCACGGTGGTGTATTCGCTGCGGGCGATTTCGTAGCGGCCGGCGCGCTCGTAGTTGCGGGCCAGCAGCAGTTGCATCTGCGCCTTGTCCTCCTGCGGCATGTCCTCCTCCTCGCTGTGGGCGATGATCCAGCCGCGCAGCAGGTCCTCGGCGCGCTCGTGGTTGACCAAGCCGCCGGCCTCGATGTGGGTCGAGGCCGCGAAGGCCAGGATTTCCACCGGCAGGTCGGCGCGGTGCTCGTCGAACAGCTCGCGATGACGCTGGTAGGTCTCGGCGGCGGCGGCCGGGTCGTCCAGCCGCAGGTGGAGGCCGATCTCCATCAGCGGCGCCAGCGGGCTGTCGGCGGCGACCTCGAGTCCCGAACCGCCCAGCCGTGTCAGCGCCTGACGAAGCTCAAAACGGGCCTGCTCGAGCTGGTCGTTGTCGCCGGAGCCGACATTCTGCAGCAGGCCGCTGTAGATCGCTGCAGCGGCGGCGTGATCTTCGTTGGCGGCCGCGCGCTGGGCGCGGGGCCGCAGCCAGTCCCAGGTCAGCGAGTGGCGGCCGGCCAGCAGGGTGGCCTTATGACAGGAGACCAGGCGGGCGAGGTTGCGCGGCGTCTCCGGGTCGAGCACGACTTCCAGCATGGCGGCGGCCGAGGGCCGTCCGGCGCGCATGCCGGCGATGGCGTTGAGCACGCGCGACCGGGTTTCCGCAGGCCAGTCGTTCTCGCTGTCGAGCGCGGCGCGCAGCCACTGGTCGGCGGGGCTGTCGCCGAAGCCCCACGACCGGAACGGCCGCAGGTCCTGCCTGGCCCTGGCGGTTTCCAGAACCCTGACGAACCCATCGAAATCGCCGCTCTTGAGCAGCGCGTCGGCGGTCCAGGCGGCGTAGGTGCCGTGGTTGTCCGACGGCGACTCCAGATGTGGCTGCAGCAGCGCGACCCTGGCGGCGTGGTCGTCGCCGTCGATGCGGTCGAGCAGGCGCGAGACGCAGGCGCGGGTTTGGGAATCGTCAGGATCAAGCGCGGCATGGCGGCGCCACCATGCCAGGGCCTCGTCCTCGAGCCCGAGCGACCACAACCGGTCGCCGATCTCGGCGGCCGACTCGGTGACGTCGCCGTGCGCGGTGCGGGCGGCCGCGATCCAGCGATGGGCGCGGGCGATCGCCGCTTGGTCGGGTTCCTCCTCCTCGCCCGGAGCCACGACCTGCAGCAGGTGCAGTTCGGTGCCCGGGTCGGTGTGCGGCGGCTCCAGCTTGAGCAGGTGATCGGCGGCCTGTTCGCGCTGCTCGCGCTCGCCATAATTCATCGCCGCGTCCAGCCAGTCGCGCGCCGCTTCGTAGTCATTGGGAAGCAACGCGGCCAAGTCGGCGAACACGGGCACCGACAGGTGCCGCTGGTTGGTGGGAAGGCGGTCGCGGTGGTCGCGGCTCTGCCAGCGCAGCAGCATCTCGCGCTGTTCCCGGCTGAGGTCGGTCCGCTCCAGCAACGACGAGCGGGCCTCGCGCGCGGCGTCGTTGTCGTCGCGGGCGCGCGCCCACCAGCGGATGTGATCTTGTGAGGCCAACGCCTCGTGCCGCGGCTTGGCCCAGGCGGCGCGCTCGCGGGTGGCGTTCTCGCGCTCGGCGGAACCGATCCATTCGCCGAGCAGGGCACCGTAGTTGTGCATGTGAGGGTTGGCGGCGGCGGTCTCGAGCAGGCGCCCGACCTCTTCGCGGAATCCGGCCTCGTCCTCGAGATGGCCGAGCAGCCAGGTGACGGCGCCGCTGAAGCCCGACTGGTTGGAAGGGGCGCGATGGAGCATCAGGCGCACCTGTTGGGCGGCGCGGTTGTGATCCTCGTGCCGGTCGCGGTAGAAGTCGAACGCCAGCACCCAGTGGATGCGCCAGGCGTCGCGCGGATTGGCGCGCGCGGCCTCGAGCAAGGGGGGCACGGCGTCGGTGCCGTCGGCCTCGTCGGCGGTGGCCCAGCCCAGGTAGGCGCGCACGTCGTCCTCCGAGGCGACGCGTTCGGTGAAGGCGGCGGCGGCGGTGCGCATGGCGGCGTCGCGGTTGCCGGCCTCCGCCAGTACCCTGGCAAGACGAAACGCAAACACCGGGGCTTCCTCCGAATCGGCGAACCGGCTGCGGTAGTCGCGCAGGGCCTCGGCAAAGCCGCGCACATCATGGCCGCCGGACGCATGGGCGTTGAGCCGGCGGTGATGGCTGTCGCGATCGCCGGGCGCCAGCGAAACCGCGGTGGAGTAATGGCCCACGGCGGCTTCGTGCCCGCCAAGGTTGGCGTGGGATTCGCCGAGCGCGGTGTGCAGTTCGTGGCGGCGGTCGGTGGACATCGCGGCGACGATCGCGGCGGACCCGGCCAGTTTGCCGCCGAGATCGGCGGCGACCTGCCACTGGCTGGCGCGACGCGCGGCCTGCACGCCCTGCCAACCGATCTCGGCCGCGGCGCTGGCAGCGGAGGCGGGCATTTCGGCGACCATGCGATCCGCCACCGCGGCGGCGGCGGCGAAGCCTTCGGCGTGGTTGCGTTCCAGATGCCAGCGGATGGCCTGCACGCCTTCGTCCAGCCCGGCCTCCGAACCGCGCGCCAGCCAGGCGTTCTGCCAGGCATCGGCGGTGGCGCCGGCCGGCGCCTCGGTGGCGACCAGGGACTCGGCCATGATGCGCCAGACATCGCCGATGTGTTCGCCCTCGGGATAACGTTCGGCGTATTGCCGGGCGGTGGCCTGCAGTTCGACATGGCTGGCATTGGCCCGCAACGCGTCCAGCAGCAGGCGCATGACGGCCGGATGCCACTCATGCTGCGGGTGGGCGGCGATGAAACGTCGCGCGACCCTGACCACACCGAACGCCTGGCCTTGCTGGGCATACAATTGAAGCAGCTCGAGCATCGCCGCCGCCGCCTGATCGGAGCCCGGCAGGTGGGAGGCGAGCACCCCTTCCAGTTCAAGCATGCGCTGGGCGGCGCGGCCGGCCGCGGCGGGGTCGTCAAGTGGGACTGCCACGGCCACATCGGGCGGTTCCTGCTGGGCTGCCGACCGCGGATGGAACCACGGTCCGGCGATGCTGGACAGGAGCAGGGTCGCCCCGAGCAGCGGGCGGATGAAACGGCGGGGATCGGTCGGCAACATGGTCAGTCAGCGGCCCGCGCGGGCCAGGGCTTCGGAGATTTGTTTCGCCTCGCCGGCGAGCGGGCTTTCGGGGTGCTCGCTGATCAACTGGTCGAACTTGACCCGCGCCTCGGCGGTGCGGTCCAGCCGGAACAGGCAGCGCCCGTAGTTGAACAGGATGACGTCGAGGAAAGCGGCGTCGGGATGATCGTCGAACACGCGCTCGAACACGTCGATGGCGCGGTGGTAATCCTGTTTTTGGTAGTAAAAATTGGCCATCTTGGCGACCGCCTCCCCCACCCTGCCGGAATCGGGAAACTGTTCGTAAACCTTCTGGTATTCGGTGAAGGCGCGCTCGAACAGGTTGGCGGCCTCGGTGCCTGAGCGGGCCGAGGCCATTTGCTCGTAGGTTTGCGCGATGCCGAACTGGGCCTCTCCGCGCAGCGGGCTGCGGCGCAGGCGCGAGACGGTGGTGAAGATCTCGATGGCGCGGGCGAACTCGCCGCGCTCGCGGCTGACGTGGGCCTGCTGCAGCATGGCCTCGTCGACATAACTGCTCTGGGGAAACTCCTCGAGCAGGCGCTGGCTGACGGTGAACGCGCGCTCGTATTGCTCCATGGCGAAGTAGATCCGCCACAGCTGCACGTAGGTTTCCTCCAGCAACGAACCACCGATCTGGCGGGCCTCCTGCTCGATCTCGATGCCGACGTCGAGGGCTTCGCGGTATTTCAAACCGGCCTGCGAGGCGAGGCCGAAATCGGTGTAGTGATTGCCGATGCGGGTCAGGGCGTCGGCGGTGCGCAGGCGGGTGCGCAGGTTGAGTTCGCGGTCGGAGATGTCGCTGCGGGCCACGCGCACGTCGCCGAGGTCGCCGACGATGGCACGCGCCTCGGCCTCGCGGGTGGCCGGTTCGCCGGCGAGGTTGATCTCGTCGAGGTAGCGCACGCGGATCAGGTCGCCCTGACGAACCCTCAACGCGCCGTCGGCATCCACCGCCGCGGGCAGCGGCGGCGCGGCGGCCGGCCGGCCGTTGTCGCTTTCATCGTCTTCAGCATCGGCGGCCTCACGTGCCTCGCCGGCGAGCACGGTCTCGACGGTGTCCAGCGGGCCGAGCACCGGGATGGCGGCGCGGAACACGCCGGTGAACACGGGTTGGCCGGCGCCGTCCGCGGCCGGCCGGCCGTTGGCTTCAGCATCGGCCAGGGCGTCGTCGTCTTCCTCCATGGCCACCTCCGACGGAGGCGCCTCGGTGAACGTGACCTCGACCGCGGCCAGCTGGTGGAAGGGATCGATCAGGTTCATCGGATCGACCTCCTCGGCGAGGACCGCCTCGCCGTCCTCGCCTTCGGCGGCGGCTTCCGCGGCCTCGGCGGCGGCCGCTGCAGCGGCGACGGCGGCGGCGGCTTCCTCGTCGGTCAACAGTTGAGCCTGCGCCTCCAGCAATTCGCCCAGTTCCCGTTCCATCTCCTCATCGGTCTTGGCGCGCCAGACGCTGACCTCGGCGCGCAGGGTGTCGGCACCCGGCGTGCGCGAGCGGTCGCTGTCGATCACCTGCAGGTGCGCCAGCTTGCCGATGACCACGCCGTCGAGCGTCTCGGTGTAGGAACCATCCATGATCTGCACGTCGGCGGTGCCGACCACGTCGACGCGGTCGGTGCGCGGGCGGTCGAACGAGCCGTCGGCGGTATGGTGATCGAGGTAGGTCACCGTGATGCGGTCGCCGCCGCGAACCTCAAGGGTGCC
The DNA here is from genome assembly GCA_007123195.1 of Verrucomicrobiales bacterium. Lineage (GTDB taxonomy): Bacteria > Verrucomicrobiota > Verrucomicrobiia > Verrucomicrobiales > SKLO01 > SKLO01. The sequence continues at coordinate 6,692 of SKLO01000082.1, forward strand.
GTTGCCGGGCTGCGGGGCGCCGAGCGAGGTCATGATCGATCCCAGCGCAAGCGAGGTCGACCGCCCCAGCGGCAGGCACTCGATGACCTCGCGATCGCCGCTTTCCGACGCGACCTCGACCGGGATGGTCTCGCCCGGTTCGAGGATCGACAGGTCGCGGTCCTCGACCCTGACATACAACCGGCGCCCGGCCTCGACGCGGGAGAAGCGCTCGTCATCCTCGGAGAAGGCGGTGCCGACCTTCTCCAGTGCGGCGATGGCGCGGCTGTAGTGGCCGAGTTGGAAGTGACCGAGGCCGATGTAGTAGTGGGCGTCGTTGACCTGTTCGGCGGCCGGGAACTCGTCGATCAGGTCGCGCAGGATCTGGAAGCTCTTGCCGTAGTTGCGGTTTTCGTGGAAGCAGATGGCCAGGTTGAGGGTGGCCTCGGCGCGCATGGCGTCATCGGGGTTGTCAGGGTCGGCCGCGGTTTCAAAATGTCCGCGCGCCTCGTCGATGGCGCTGTGCTGCTCAAGCAGGTGGTTGCCGATGCGCAGGTGGGCCTCGAAACGGTGGCGCGACCGCGGGTAGCGCTCGATCACCGACTGCCAGATTTCGAGCGCGGTGTCGGGTTCGTCGGCGGCGAGCCTGGCGTCGCCGGCGTTGAGCAGGCGGCGCGCGGCGCGGTCCTCGACCAGCGAGCCGCGCAGGCCCGGGGCATCGTCGTCGCCTTCGTCGGCGTCGTTGTCCCCGGCCTCGGCGGCCTCGGTCTCGGAGGTCCCGGACTCCTGGGCGTGGACCGTCGGCGACCAGGACGCAGGCGATGGCGCGAACGCGAACGCCAGCGCGAGGACCAGGCAGGCGGCCGCGCGGGCGGGCGCGATCCTTCGCAGGCGGTTGGGAATGGACGGGTCGTGGCAGCAAGGGTCATCCCCGCTCCCCCGCCCCGCCAGCGGCGCGCGCGCCGCGGTGGGACGGGCCGGGGCAGCGCCCGGCTGGCAGGTGGCGACCCTGCGAGGCAGGGCGTTGGGCTCGATCATTCCCGAAGAAGTGGCTTTGTCAGGCGAACAACTCGGTGACCGGCGAGGCACCGGGTCGGACCAGGGTGACCGGGCGTCCGAGCGGAGTCCAGACCTCGCGGGTGTGGTCGACGCCAAGCGCGTGGCAGATGGTGGCGTGGATGTCCGCGACGCCGACCGGGCGTTCGGCGGGATCGACGCCGTCCTCGTCGGAAGCGCCCACCAGGTGGCCGCCGCGCACGCCGCCGCCGGCGAGCATCATGGAGAACACGCGCGCCCAGTGGTCGCGGCCGGCGTTGTTGTTGACCCGCGGGGTGCGGCCGAACTCGGACAGCACCACCACCAGGGTTTTCGACAGCAGGCCGTCGGCGGCCAGGTCCTCGATCAGCGAGGCCAGTGCCGGATCCATCACCGCGCCGTGGTTGCGCATGGCGGGGAAGATGGTGCTGTGGTTGTCAAACCCGCCGCGGTTGACCTGGACGAAGCGCACGCCGGTCTGGACCAGGCGCCGCGCCAGCAGGGCGCCGCGACCGAACTCGGTCTCGCCGTAGCGTGCCAGCATGGACGGGTCCTCCTTCTCGAGGTCGAACGCCCGGAGGGCCGGCGACTGCATCAGACTCACGGCATCCCCGAGCGCGGTCTCGGTGGCCTTCATGTCAGGCACACCCATGGCGGCCGACTGGCGGGCGTTCATGCGGGTGAGGATCTCCATCCGCTTGTTGCCGCGGGCGGCGTGGATGCCTTCCGGGAAGGCGAGGTAGGGATCGCGCTCGCCGGGCCGGCCGACGAAGTAGGCCTCGCACGACTGGCCGAGGTAACCGGAACGGGGGGCGTTGCCGCTGATGGAGATGTAGCTGGGCAGGTCGCCGATCGCGTTGGTCTCGTTGGCGATGATCGAGCCGATGCCGGGGTGGACCAGGTTGCCGGCCTGGTTGTAGCTGGTTTGCAGCTCATAACGGGCACGGCCGTGGTCGCCATTGGTGCCGGCGATCGATCGCACCAGGGCGGCGTGGTGCATCTGCTTGGCCAGTTGGGGGAAGATTTCCGCGATGTCAATGCCGTCGACCGAGGTCTTGATCGGATTGAAATCGCCCTGGGTGGGGCGCCCCGGCTTGGGATCCCAGGTGTCGATGTGGCTGATGCCGCCGTCCAACCAGAACAGGATGACGTGTTCGGCGGTGGCCTTTCGGGGCTCGGCGGCGGACATCAGGTCGCGCACGGGCATGCCCAGGAAAGTGGCGCCGGCGGTGGCGGCGGTGGCGCCGAGCATGCGGCGGCGGCTGAGGTGGTAGTCTTGGCAACTCATGGTGACGATGGGGTGTGTGGTGGTGTGAGACGGATTAGAGTGAGGTGGTGTCTGCTGGTGGTCTGGTGGATCGGTAAGGCCCGGGTGCCCGGGCCGGCGGCGGCCGGGGCGGGCGGATTGGCGGTCAGGGCAGGAAGCGGAATTCGTGGCAGTTGAACAGCGCCCAGCGCAGGTCGGACATGCCTTCGAGCGGCGAATCGGCGGCGGCAAGGATTTCCAGACCCTCGGCGAGTTCGAATGGCGCGGGCTCGCAGGTCAGGATCTCGCGGTAGGCGTGACGCACGGCGGCGGCCGGATCGACATCGGGTCCCGTCAACAGGGCGTGCAGCGGCTCCAACGTTCCCACCCGGGCGGCCTCATGGGTGGCACGGCCGTTGAGCAGCATCAATTGCTGGCGCAACGACGGCGAGTGATCGCGGAATTCGCCGAGACCGTCACGGGAGGGCTGGCCGAACACCCGCATGAAGTGGGCCGGCGGCGCAGGCGTGGCCATGCGCATGGCGCTGCTGAAGACGGGGTTGTCATCAATGGTCTCCTCGATGGTCTCGAGCCGGTAACGCTGCGGCGGGCGCAGGGCGGCCTCGGCCTGCATGCGCTCGCTCATGGCCTGGGCCATGGCCAGTTGCTGGTCGGCCTGCATGCGCATGCTCTCCAGTTCCCCGGCGGTGTCGTCGCCCGACAGGGCGGCGTCGAAATCGATCTCAATGCCGCGCTCGAGGTCAAACCCGGCGGTCGGGCCGGCGGCGGTCATCATCGGCTGGTCGGACATCATGGCCGGTTCACCGCCGGAAGCGGCCGGTGCCGGGGCGTTCTGCTCGCGCATGACCGGTTCTTCGTCCTCGATGGGAATGCGAATCTGGCGGGTGACGGTGCGCACATTGGCCCCCGGCTCCCACTTGCGCTCGAACAGGTGACCGGCGACCAGGATGGAATCGAACAACACCTCGGCCAGCATGCGGCGCGGAGGCGCGACCGCAAACGACCGCTCGGCGCGCTCGCGGTCCGAGTAGGCCAGATCGCTGGGGCCGTGACCGCGGGCGTAGGCGTCGGTAAGGACAATGGTCTCGACCAGCTGCCTCAGGTCGTATTCGTTGGCGACGAACTCCCTCGCCAGCAACTCCATCACCGCCGGGTGGAAGATCTCGACGTAATCGGAGAAGTTGTCGATCGGCTCGACGAACCCGCGGCCGATCAGATCAGACCAGACGCGGTTGACGAACGAGCGCGAGAAGTAGGGGTTGCGGGGATCGGTGATCAGTTCGGCCAGTTGGCCGCGCAGCTCGCCGCGACCGAACAGGTCCTGCTCGACGTTGAGCGCCCGGCTTTCCTGCTCGGCCTCGCCCAGCACGTCGGGTGCCCCTTGGTCGCGCATGCGGTCGAGGCCGCCGAGGTCGCGGTCGAGCAGATTGTCGAGCAGGGCAGCGGTGGAATCGCCGGTCTCGGCCTCGGCGGCCGCGCGCCGTTCAAGCAGGCGTTCCACGTGGCTGGTCCCATTGCCACCGCTGTCGCCGTGGGCGGCCACGACCAGCGGGAAATGCGGTTCCATCGGCTGGCGGCCGGTCACGCCACCCCCTTCCGGGGGCCATTGCACCCGCATGCCGGCGTCGTCGGAGACAAACACCGTGTTGGCGAAGTTGTTCTCCACCCGGCGGGTTTCACCGAAGAAAGCGGCCAGCTGGTAGAACTCCTCCTGGGTCCAGTCGTCGAACGGATGGTCGTGGCATTCGGCACAGGCGAGCCGGATACCGAGGAACACCTGGGCGGTGATGCCGGCCAGCTCCATCGGGTCGGCATCGTCGCCGAGGATGAAACCGACCGCCGGATTGTTGTTTGGACGACCGCTGGCAGCGATCATCTGGCGGGCCATTTCGTCGTAGGGCACTCGATCGGCCAGCGACTGGTGCACGAAAGCGAGGAGCTGGTTGCCGCCGGTGGCGTTGGTCCGCACCCGCAGCATGTCGGCGAAAAACACCGCCCAACGGTCGTTGAACCGGGGATGCTCGAGCAACTGCCGCGCCCAGTCGCGGCGGCGGGTGTCGGCCGGCATGGCCTCGAATGCCTCCATTTCCTCCAGTGTCGGAATCCGTCCGATCAGGTCAATGGTGACCCGCCGCAGGAAGGCGGCGTCATCGATCAACCCGGCCTCGACCACCGTCCCGTCGGCGGCGTTTTCCTGTGTCAGCAATTCGTCGATCTTGCGTGCGGTGGCCTCGGGCGTCTCCGGCGCGGCACCGGTCAGCAGTCGTTCGGCCGCCTCGGCGGTGGCGTCGCGGCGCACTGGCTGCAGCCTGAGATCGTCCGGCCACGGCGCGCCGGCCTCGACCCATGCCCGCAGGATGGCGATCTCGCCGGCCTCGAGCGGCAGGCTCTCCTGGGGCATCATCTCGTTGTGCTCGGCCGGCAGCTCCACCCGGTAGATCAGTTCGCTGCGCTGGAGGTCGCCTGGCACCACCACCGCATGGGTGCCGGCCTCGCCGACCACCCCGTCGCGCAGGTGCAGCTGCAGCCCTCCCTGGTCACGGCCCGGGCCGTGACAGCGCACACAGTGCAATTCGAGGATCGGCTTGACGTCACGCACGAAGTCCGGCGCCCCGGCAGCACCCGCCGGCTCCGGGTCGATCGCCGCGGTCAGGGTCGCGGGCAGCGCCAGCAACACCGCCGCCAGAGCGGAACGAGCGGCCATGCGGCCCGGCCGCCAACCACGCTGCGGCGCGCTCATGTGGGAGGGTGAGTTGGTTCGAAACTCGGACGCGACGGGGGAAACGTGATGGACGGCCATGAGCGATGCGACTTTACGATCAAGATGGGGTTTGGACGGGATTGCAGGATTCAAAATAAGCCGGGTTGGGCTTCGATCAGCCCCTCTGGAGGCTGCCCGACCAGCGAAATGGCTTTGCGCAGTCACTTGCCACCACGCTCCGGACGAGTTCCCGGCGGAATGGTTGGGGCAACCAACACAGGGCCGAAGTCACCAAACCCTGCAAGGCTACGCCGGAATCCGGGGGCATTGTGCAACAAAATGTCGGAATTCCTCCAGCAGGAGGGCGTTGCCCGGCCGGCTCCACCGGCCCTCCCGACCGTCAATCACCGCCCCATTCACCCGATCGGATCAGTCCGGACGGCAGCGGCAGCCAATAATAACCCTGATAATGAACGAGTTACGATGAAAAGAAGGGTCCCGAAAGGCGCTCGGCGGTGAATGATCTCCCATGGCCAAACGGGGGATCATCAGCATCTAGCCTCCATTTTCCATTTCAGGATCATGTTCCCGTTCCTTTGGAATGAGTTCCAGGGCGGCGCGGGCACGACGGGCCTCGGCGGCGATGTCGGGCGCCTGCAACAGCGCGCTGACGATCACAGCGCGCTGCAGCCCGCGGCGCCTGAGGTCGGGCAATTGCCCGCTGGTCAAGCCGCCGATGCAGAACACCGGTAAGTCGACCCGCCGTTGCACCTCGGCGATGCCATCCAGCCCGATCGCCGGGCGGCCGGGTTTGGTTGGAGTCGCATGCAGCGGGCCGAAGCCGATGTAGTCGGCGCCCTCGACGGCCGCCTGCAGCGCCTGTTCGAGGCTGTGGGTGGATCGGCCGACCAACGCACCGGGGCGGAGCCGGCCACGTGCGGCATCCAGCGGACCGTCGTCCTGACCGAGGTGAACGCCGTCGGCGCCGACCTCGGCCGCCACCTCGACGTGGTCGTTGACCACCAGCGGCACCCCGGCAGCGCGGGCCAGCGGCAGCAGGGATTCGGCCCAGCGGGCGATTTGCTCCGGCGGGTGGTCCTTGGCCCGCAGTTGCAGCATTTGCACGCCCTCGCCGTCGGCGATCAACCGGCGGGCGATCTCAACCAGACGGGTGGCATCGGCGTATCCGAGGTCGAGGATACCGTACAACCTTGCCCCGACCAGCGCGGCGCGCAGGGCCTCGGGGGACAAGGCGGAGCGGGACGGGTTCACGCAACCGCAACAGGGAGCACTGAACCTCCTCAGGCGTCGCTGACATTGCTGGCAGCAGCAGCGCCGGCGCGGGCCTTCTTGATCAGCGAACGCACGGTGTCGCTCGGCTGGGCGCCCTTGCTGATCCAGGCGTCGGCCTTTTCGAGGTCGAGCTTGCAGTTGCCGCTCTCGAGCATCGGGTCATAGGTGCCCAGGATCTCGAGGAAACGCCCGTCGCGGCGATGGCGCGAGTCGGCGGCGACGATGCGGTAAAACGGGCGCCCTTTGCTGCCCTCTCTGCGGAGTCGAATTGCTACAGCCATGGAATCAGTATGAGATGTCAATGCCGTGAGGCCGGGGTTCAATCCCCGCCGGCGGCGGGCGGACGCTGGATCCGCGGAGCGTGGAATATACACCCCGCCGCAGGATTGCAAGGGGAAGATTCACAACTCCTCTGAGCAAGACCTTCGACCACAGCCGTGCGCGGCGGATTGCCCGGTCGCTTCGGAGGCAGTTCACTTACCGCCGTCCCGGACCCCGGCTTTCGGATCACGGCCGCCCCTGGTCTGGCGCTTGCGCCCCTTCTCCCGGCGGCCTTTGGCGCGATCCTTGCCGCGGCTGCGGCCTGCTTTCGACCCCTGATCGTCGTGCTTGTCCCGATCGTTGCCACCGCCGGTTTCCCCGCGCGAACCCCTCGCCCGGTCCCGGTCGGGGGTCTCGCCGCCATCCCGATCCGACCTGTCATCGTCGTCCTCACCCTCTTCGTCGTCGTCATCCTCCTGATCGTCGTCCTCATCCTCGGGCTGGTCGTCGTCCTCATCCTCGGGCTGGTCGTCGTCGTCGCTGGCCCGGGAGCGAAGCCGGCGCAGGGGCACCAGCAAGCCGACCAGGCCGGCGAGGGCGAACAGGGTCACCGGAACGGTCAGCGACCACCACACCGCCACCACTTGGAACACCAGGAATCCGGCCAGAATATTGAGGAATGCGAACAACAGCGCGGTGGTCAAAGCGCGCCGCCGCGGCAATCGAAGGCACACCAGGCAAAGCAGCATGCCGATGCCGGCCACCAGGTATTGATAAGGCATCGGCAGGCGCATGATCGAGGGCATGGAGACCATGGTGGCGATCGTGCGCGCGGTCAGTTCGGCCGGCGACACCAGGCTGCCGTCGGCCAGTTCGATGGTGCGCGACGCCGGGTCATCGTAGCCGATGACGGCGATGTTTCCCCGCAGGGCTTCGAGCAGGCCGCCGTCGGGCGAAACCTGATCGATGGGTCCCCCGGCGGTCAACAGTTCGGCGGCGTCGACCTTGACCACCAGGTTGGCCGCGTGGTCCGGCAGGTCGAGGCTGCCGTCGGCGTTGAGCGGAATGAAGCGGTCGTCGCGGATGAACACGCCGGCGCCTTGGCCGAGCCGGAAACGGGTGGAGGCCAGCGGGGTGCGGGCGTGCAGCAGGGCGGTTTCGAGGGCCAGCGAGGGATACAGGTCATCCCCGAGGCGCGCCGCCAACACCGCCCGGTCGGGTCGTTCCTGCTGGTCGGTGAGACCGTTGACCTGGTTGTAGACGTGGTTGAAGCCGAGGTAACGCTGGACCCGGGCGCGCTCGTGCGGCAGCCCGAGGATGCCGGTGAAGGGCAGCGCCAGATCGAGATCGCCGCTGACATGGGTCAATGGCGTGAGCACATGGCGGATGATCGGGTCGACGAACTCCTCGTTCGGGTCGTAGACGGCCGGCACCCCGAGAATGACCGACGACAGGCCCAGCGCGGCGCGGTTGACGCTGCGCAGCGCGAGATCGCCGGACCCGGACAGGTCGAGCAGCGGGTGCACCGCCACGACACCGGGATCGAACTGCTTGAGGTTGTTGAACAGGATCGCGTAGTCGAGGGCATTGAGCGGCCAGTCCTCGAACACCAGCGCGTCGGGGTCGGACACCGCGAGAAACACCACCTTTTCGGCCTGGCCGCTGGCTTCGGTGGTTTCGAACCCGTGGCGGGTGTTGGCGATCAGCCACTCCACGTAGGTTTGGTTCACCGGCGCCAGCCGGCCACGGTCCTCCAGATTGAGCAGCAGCATCACCGCCACCGCCGCCGCCGGAAAGAACACGATCAATCTTGGAATCATAGGGAACAACAGGGAACCGCGCCGCCACGAGGCGGCAGCGCTCAAAGGGACGGCCGGTCGTCAGGACTGGAACCGGAACAGGTGCATCATGGTCGCGCCCGGGTCGAGCGCGACGTAATTGTCGGCCCCCTGCCAGACGTAATCGCGCTCATGCATCAGGTCGCGCAACCGGTAGTCACCATCGGCCGGCAGACCGAATTCGTCCAGCGGGAGGTGGACGGTGCCTTCCTGGCGGTGGTGGGGATCGAGCGTGATCACGATCAGCAGATGCCCGCCGTCGGGCGTGGTCTTGCGGAATGCCAGCAGCTGGTCGTTGCTGACCGGCACGAAGGCGAGGTTGTCATACAGTTGCAGCGCCGGCAGCTGGCGACGCAGTTGGTTGAGGCGGGTGATGAAGCCCTTGATGTTGCCCGGGCGATTCCAGTCGCGCCCGGCCAGCTGGTATTTTTCCGAGTCGAGATATTCCTCGCGGCCTTCCAGCGGCTGGTTTTCACACAGCTCGAATCCCGAGTAGATGCCCCAGCTCGGCAGCAGCGTCGCCGCCAGGGCGGCGCGGATCTTGAACATGGCGGGGCCGGCATGCTGCAGATGGCCGGGCAGGATGTCCGGGGTGTTGGGCCAGAAATTGCCCCGATAATACCACCGCATCTCGCCCTGGGTAAGCTCCTCAAGGTAGGCGGTCAGTTCCTGCTTGCTCTCGCGCCAGGTAAAGTAGGTGTAGGACTGGGAGAACCCGATCTTGCCGAGCACCTGCATCATCTTCGGCCGGGTGAATGCCTCGGACAGGAAGATCACGTCGGGATAGGTTTCGCGCACCCGCGGGATGAGGTATTCCCAGAACGCAACCGGCTTGGTGTGGGGGTTGTCCACGCGGAAGATGCGCACCCCCTGCCGCGCCCAGTAAATCACCACGTCGGTCAATTCCTGCCACAGCGCCCGCCAGTCGGCACAGTGGAAGTTCAAGGGGTAGATGTCCTGATACTTCTTGGGCGGGTTCTCCGCATACTTGATGCTGCCGTCGGGCCGCTGGTGGAACCAGTCCGGGTGCTCGCGCACGTAGGGGTGGTCGGGCGAGCAGTTGATGGCGAAGTCGAGCGCGATCTCAAGCCCGAGCGACCGCGCCTGATCGATCAGCCAACGGAAGTCGTCGAGGGTGCCGAGCGCGGGTTCGATCGAGCGATGCCCCCCGGTCGGGCCGCCGATGGCCCAGGGCGAGCCGACATCATCCGGTTCGGGCGTGACGGTGTTGTTCCTGCCTTTGCGGTTGGTGACGCCGATCGGGTGGATCGGGGGAAAATAAATGACGTCGAACCCCATCGCCGCCGCCTCCTCCAGCCGCGGCACGCAGTCGCGAAAGCCGGCATGGCGGGCGGAATCCCCGAACGCGCTGCGAGGGAAGAATTCATACCAGGCAGAGAACCTGGCGCGCTCGCGCTCGACCAACACCGGCACCAGTGGCTGGTAGCGGGTGGCGAGGGTGCGATCGCTCCAGGCCAGCATCAGGGCCTCGAGTTCGGCCGACATCAGCAGGCCGGCGGCCAGGCCGGGCGGCACCGAGCGGGTGGTTTCGGCGCAGCGGCGCAGCTGCTCGGCGGCCGCGCCGTCGCCTGCC
>SKLO01000560.1 GCA_007123195.1 Verrucomicrobiales bacterium
GAAATTCAGCTCGCTGCGCTCGATCGGTTTCGTAGCGCGGTGCTTTTTCCCAAGCTCGGCGTTGCTCCTCAGTCGCGGATGTTCATCCGCTCCCTCGTCGCGCCTTGATCTTGAAAAAAATTCCTCGCGCATTTCACCCAGCCATTTCGCGATCACCACTGGAGGAGAGGGAATTTCCGACGCGGGGACGGCTCCGGGGAGCCAGCCAGCGCCGGCGATGGCGGTGACAGGACACATGACGAAGGATCAAGTCGAGCAACAACCGGATGCCTACATCGGGACCAGACGCCTGCTGGGCGACAGCGCCTGGGGGCGCCTGCGCAGCGCCCGCGTGGGCGTGGTCGGGGTCGGCGGAGTGGGCTCGTGGGCGGCCGAGATGCTGGTGCGGTCGGGGGTGGCGAAGGTCACCCTGATCGATCTCGACGACGTCTGCATCACCAACGTCAACCGCCAGTTGCAGGCTCTGCCCGGGACGGTGGGCCGGCTGAAGGTGGAGGTGCTGGCGCAACGGCTGCGGTCGATCGCCCCGGACTGCGAGGTGCGGCCGGTGGCGGAGTATTTCACCGCAGCGAGCGCCGAGCGGCACCTGGCTTGGTGCCCGGACGGGGTGGTGGACGCGATCGACTCGATCCGCCACAAGACCGAGTTGGTGGCGGCGTGTCACAGGCAGGGGTTGGCGGTGGTGGTGGCCGGCGCGGCCGGTGGCCGGCGCGACCCCTGTCGCCTGCGCTGCAACGATCTGGCGCGGGCCTCGCACGACCCGCTGCTGCGCGAACTGCGCAAGCGGTTGCGGCGGCAGCACGGATTTCCCGCCGACGGCGAGGGGGCGTTCGGGATCGCGGCGATCCACAGCGACGAGCCGCCGGGATATCCGGATCCAGACAGGGCCGGCGGGGTGTGCGACCGGTTGCCGGCCGGCGCGCGCGTGGGGGTGGCGTGTGATGCGACGATGGGTTCGGCGGGCTACGTCACCGCGGCGTTCGGCATGGCGGCGGCAGCGAGGCTGGTGGAGGAAATCACCGCCATGGAACCACGGTGAAGGCGCGCCCGGTGAGTCCGGCAGCGGCTCCACCCCGGCGTCCACGCTTGACAACCGGGGCGGCTCAAGCGACGCATGAGGTGCCAAACCGGGCGTCGCCGGCGTGGCGGGAGACGTTGCCGGCGCAGCGGCCCCTGAGGGTTCCTTCGCCAACACCTTTTCTCCACCATGCCACCCGAAACGTCCACCAGCAATTGGGCCGTGTTGTTCGACTGGGACGGCGTGGTGATCGACTCGCGCGCCGCTCATGAGGAGAGCTGGCGCCTGCTGTTCGGCGAACTCGGGCGCGTCATGCCGGGCGATTTTTTCATGCGCACCTTCGGCATGCGCAACCAGCAGATCATCCCGCAGTGCTTTGACTTCGTCGACCCGCACGACCTCGCCACGATCGAATCGATGGGCCATCGCAAGGAGGTGCTCTACCGCGAGATCCTCCAGCGCGAGGGCATCGAACCGCTGCCCGGGGTCACCGACCTGCTCGACTCGCTGGACGAAGCCGGGGTGGCCCGCTGTGTGGCCTCGTCGACCCCGCACGAGAACATCGCCACCATCATGCGCCTGACCGGGTTGACCGGCCGCTTTGACGCGGTGGTGGCCGCCGAGGATGTCGACCGTGGCAAGCCCGAGCCGGATGTGTTCCTGCGCGCCGCCGGGAAGGTCGGCCAGCCGCCCCGGCGCTGCGTGGTCATCGAGGACGCCCACGTCGGCATTCGCGCCGCCCGCGCCGCCGGCATGCCGGTGCTGGCGGTGGCCACCACCCATCCGGCCGACAGCCTCCACGGCGCCACCCGCGTGCTGGCCGGCCTCGGCGGAGTCAGCGCCCTGACGTTGCATCAATTGCTGGCCACCACGGCCTGAGGGTGGCGGCGCCCCCGTCCCTTCCGCACACGCCGATGGCGGCTAGTGTGGTGATCGGCAAATTGATGGGTAAAACCCGCGAGGCATCTTTTTCAAATTCAAGGCGCGAAGAAGGAGTTGAGCGGGCTCAACGACTGAGGAGCAACGCAGAAGTTGGAAAAGAGGCCCGCGGAACTCGCAAGCTGAACGAGCGAAGCGAGGAAACTCCCAATTTTTGACAATTGTTTTATCCAGATATTTGCCGATCACCACACTAGACCGTTGCCACCATGTCACCGCTGCCCGGGCGCCGGGGCCGGCGCGGCGGGCGTGGCGGCCGGGGGCAGGTCGGGCTTGCCGGTCGGATTGCGGAAGAACAACAGGAACACCAACAGCACGCCGAGCGACAGCCAGGCGGGCGTGGCCCAGATGGCTGACCAATCGTGCTGCAGCCCCTCGGCGGTGGGCACGGCCAGTTCGTTGGCCGCCATGACCCGGCCGGCGATGTAGGTGCCCACCAACGCGCCGAGCCCCCAGAGGATGAACGCGATGAAACCCTGGGCGGCGCTGCGGATGCGCTCGTTGGCCTCGTCATCGACGTAAAGCTGACCGGCGATGAACAGGAAGTCGTAGCAGGCGCCGTGCAGCAGGATCGCGGCGAAGATCATCGCGGTCTGCATGGCCATCTCGCTGTCGACGCTGCTCGACAGCAGGAAGTATCGCGCCACCCAGCAGGCGATGCCGATGAAGATGGTCACCTTGTAACCCAACCGCTTCAGGAACAACGGCAGCAACAGGAAGAACACGATGTCCGACACCTGCGCCAGCGAGGTCTTGGCCAGCATGTTGTCCCATCCCAGCTGGGTCAGGTAGACCGCCAGATTGACGAAGTAGAAATACAGCGGGATGCAGATCAGGAACATGCACAGGATGAACACCGCGAAGTTGGGCTTGCGCATGAGCGCGAGCGCGTCGAGTCCGAGCACCTCCGACACGGTCACGTCCGAGCCCGTCTTCAGCGGCGGGGTGTGCGGCAACACCATGGCGTAAAGGCCGAACACGATCGACACCCCGCCGGCCAGATACCACTGCACCGGCGACAGGGCCCCGTCGAGCAGGTTGAGCACCACCAGGCCCGCGATCCAGCCGACGGCGCTGAACAGCTTGACGATCGGGAAATCGCGCTTGGAATCGGCCAGGTGGTGCAGCGACAGCGAATTGCCCAGCGCCAGGGTCGGCACGTAAAGGGCGCAATACACGATCAGCGCCGGGTAGAAGGCGCCAAACGACTGGAATTGCGGCATCAACAGCAGCATCACGCCGCCCAGCAGACCGAGCAGCACCAGGATTTTCTCGGAAGCGAAGAAACGGTCGGCCACCAGACCGACGAAGAACGGCGAGATCATGGCGCCGATGGCGAACGCGCCGTAGGCCAGGCCGATCTGGCCGCCGCTGAACTCGAGCGTGTTGGCCAGGTAGGCACCCATGCTCACATACCACGAGCCCCAGATGAAATACTGGAGGAACATGAATACGGCCAGCTTGATCCTGATTTGTGTCTGCATGGGTTCGTGAAACGGGGTTGGCGGGGAACCTGCGCCGGCGGGCCGGCCGGACCGGGACCCATTGCCTCCTGACAGGAACGCAACATACGGATCCGAGGGGGCCACCGGAGCGGGCTTCGCCCTATCAGGCACGTCATCGCCGAATCAGGCAAGCCATTTTTTCCGGCGCCACGTTTTCAGCCGGGCGGAGGGTTCCACGACGTCGAGTTCGCCTCCTTCGCGGCCGCCACGACGGGGCGTTCAGATGATCTCACGGATCACGTTGCCGAAATCGCGGTCCAGCCGCTTGTGCCCCGGCACCTCGAGGTGGTGGGCGTGCAGGCCCATCTGATGGAGCAGGGTGGCGTGCAGGTCGGTGACGTAGTGCGGATGCTCAATGGCATGGAAGCCGAGTTCATCGGTGGCGCCATGGGCCACGCCGCCGCGGACCCCGCCGCCGGCCATCCACACGCTGAAGCCGTAGGGATGATGGTCGCGGCCATCGGCACCCTGGGAGCCGGGGGTGCGGCCGAACTCGGTGCCGAACACCACCAGGGTTTCGTCCAGCAGTCCGCGCTGCTTGAGGTCCTTGAGCAGCCCGGCGATCGGGCGGTCGACCTGCATCGCCAGCTCGGAGTGCTTCTCCTTCAGATTGGAATGCTGGTCCCAGGCACCGGCGGCGCCGTCGCCATGCATGATCTGGATGAAGCGCACCCCGCGCTCGGCGAACCGGCGCGCCGCCAGCAACTGCTCGCCAAACGGGCGGGTCTCGGCCTGGTCGAGGCCATACAGCGCCTTGGTGGATTCGCTTTCGCCATCGAAGTTGATGATCCCCGGCACCGAGGTCTGCATGCGGAAGGCGAGTTCGTAGGACTTGATCCGGGCCTCGAGCGCGTCGTCGCCGGGGAACCGGCGTTCGCCAAGCCGGTTGAGCCGGTTCACCAGATCGAACCCGAGCCGTTGTTCGCGCGGATCCATCGCCCGTTCCGGCCGGGCGTAGTCGAGCGGGTTGTCGAGGTCGACCTTGAGCTTCACCGCATCGTAGGCCGGCCCGAGGTAGTGACCGTCGCGTTTGTCGAAGAACCTCGGCCCCATGCAGATGAACTGCGGCAGGTTCTGGTTGAGCGTGCCCAGCCCGTAATTCACCCAGGCGCCGATGGTCGGCACCCGCGGATCGAGCATGTGGCGGCCGGAGTGGAACTGCACCTGGGCGCCGTGGTTGTCATCGGTGGTCCACATTGAGCGGATCACCGCCAGGTCGTCGGCGCAGCTGCCGATGTGCGGGAACCAGTCGCTGATCGCCAGCCCGCTTTGGCCGTGCCGCCGGTATCCGGTCTGCATCGGGTAGATGGTGTTGCGTTGCTGGCCGTTGGCGTCGTTGACCACCACCACCCGCACCTTGCCCAGCCGCTGAGGGTCCTGCACATCGGCCCAGGGGGTTTCGCCAATGGTCTTGCCGGCATGGCGGTTGAGCGCGGGCTTGGGATCAAAGCTCTCCATGTGGCTGACGCCGCCGCGCATGAACAGCCAGATGACACTCTTCGCCTTGGGCGCGAACTGCGGCATGCCGCACGGCGGTGCATACACGCCGGCACCGGGCGCACCGAGGCCGTCGCGCGCCAGCATGGCCCCCAGCGCGAGGCCGCC
>SKLO01000503.1 GCA_007123195.1 Verrucomicrobiales bacterium
CCGTCGCCGGGAGCCTGGCCGGCCTCGACGACCCGGCCCTGCTGACCGGCCTGATGGAAGCCTGCGCCACCGCCGCCGCCGACAAGTCCGCGCTGGTCGGGCGCATTCTCACCGAATTGGCGGAAGCCGGTGCGCCCGCGGTGATCGACGACTCCATGCGCACCGCTCTCCAAACCCTGCTCGTGGCTGAATCGCCGTCGGTCCGCAGCTCGGCGTTGCCCCTGGCCGTCGCCTGGGACACCGACGGCTCCCTTGCCGCCACGTTGCAACCCGTGGTCGCCGGGTTGCTCGAAGAGTTGCGGCAAGACGATCTCGCCGAGGACCGCGCCCGCTCGTTGGTGACCTCGCTGCTGCGGGTGCGCGCCATCGACGACGCCGTCATGCCCGCGCTGTCCGGATTGCTGCTGGCGGAACAGTCCCGGCCCGAAGGCCTGCGCCGGCACGTGCTGGAGGAATTCGCCGCCATCGACGACCCGGCCGTCGCCGATGCCCTGGTCGATGCCTTCGACCAACTGCCGCCCGGCCTGCGGCAGGCCGCGCTCGACGTCGTCGTCAGCCGCGGCCAATGGGCCCTGACATTCCTTCAGGGCATCGAGGCCGGTGCCATCAGCGCCCAACAACTCGGACCCGCCGGTCTGTTCCGCCTCCGCACCCATCCCAGCGAGGAGGTGTCGGAGCTGGCCAACGCTCTGCTGGAACAGATGCGCGGCGCCGCCAGCGACAAGGACGACCTGATCGCCGAACTGCTGCCCGAAGTGTCGCGCCCGGGCGACGCCGCCGCTGGCCGCGTGATCTACGAGCAGACCTGCGCCATGTGCCACCGGCACGAAGACCTCGGCGTCGACCTCGGCCCCGTGCTCACCGGCGTCGGCGTGCACGGCCCCGCCAGCCTGCTGACCCGCATCATCGATCCCAACCGCGTGGTCGAGCCCGGCAACGAGGCGTGGAACATCGAGACCACCGACGGCCGTCAGCTGGCCGGACTGATCGTTCAGGAGAACCCGCGCGAAATCCTCCTGCGCATGCCCGGCGCCGAACTCAGGATCCCGCGCTCCGAGATTGCCAGCCGCACCAACACCGGCCGCTCCCTGATGCCCGAGGGCTACGAGCACCTCGGCCCCGAGGTGCTGCGCAACCTGCTCACCTACCTCGGCGCCAACCAGTCGCGCCATCGCGTGATCGACCTGTCCCCGGCCTTCACCGCCGACACCCGGCAGGGATTGTATCACAGTCAGGAACGCACCGGCGACACCCTGCCGTTCGTGCGCCATGGCCTGGTCGAGGTGGAGGGCGTGCCGTTCGAAATCGCCGACCCCGAGCGCAGCCGCTTCGGCGGCAACGTCATCGTGCTCCAGGGCGGGCCGCGCGGCACCTTCTCCCAAACCATGCCGCGTGAGGTCGAGATTCCCGTCGGCTTCGCCGCCCGCCGTCTGCACGTGCTCGGCGCGGTCGCCGGCTGGGGAGCGCTGCGGCCCGACGACGGCGAGCTGGTCCTGACCTTCCGGTTGGAGTTCGCCGACGGCGAAACCCGCGAGGTGGAATGGTTCAACGGGGTCGAAATCGCCGACTACATCCGCGATGTCGACGTGCCCGGCTCGCGCCTGGCCGAGGGAGTGGTCAGGCACCATGCCGTGCGCGTCGCCGACATCGATGTCGGTCACGACGCGGTCATCGAGCGCATCGTGCTCACCTCCGCCGCCCGCGGCATCGCCCCCACCACCGTGGCCATCACCGCCGAGCTGTGATCGCAGCGGCCCAACAGGGCCGTCATCCCTCAGCCCAGAGCAACGCCCTGGGTGACCGGTGCCGGAACACGGCGGCCTGAAGGGCCGCGATCCCGGGGTCGGGTTGACGTCCCTGGTGGCGGCGGACGGATCATCAGTCGCCGCAGGGGCAGCGCTCTCTGTGCCTCCCCGTTTGCCCTTGAACCCCCGCCCGCCGGACGCCACCGTCGCCCCTGCGACCGCTCCATGACCACCGTCCGCTACAAACACGCCCGCTTCAGCGCCCGTTTCCCCGCCGATTTCCGCTACTCGCCCTCGCACTACTGGATGGCGACCGCCGACGACGGCAGCGGCTTGTGGCGGGTCGGGTTCACCAAGTTCGCCACCCGCATGCTCGGTGAACTGGTCGAAGCGGCGTTCGAACCGGCCGAAGGCGACCCGGTCCGCAGCGGCCAGGTCATCGGCACCGTCGAGGGCTTCAAGGCCGCCAGCGATGTCTACTGCGTCATGGACGGCGCCTTCCACGGCATGAACCCCCTGCTGCGCGAGGACGCCTGCATCGTGCGCTCCCATCCCTACGACACCGGCTGGCTCTACGCCGTCGACGGTCAGCCCGAGCCCGGTCACCTCGACGTCCACGCCTACATCGAGCACCTCGACGTCATCATCCGCCGCATGGCCGAGGAACAACACGCCGAGCCCTGAGAGCGTCCCCGGCGAGCCGCGTCCGCCGGACCGGCGCGGGGATGGGGGTTGGTTCGCGGCTTGCGGGGGGCTTCGCGGGCAAAACGCGGGTGGTTTGGAAGCGCTCAAGGAGAAACGGCATCCCTGCCGTTCAACGCGCCACCAGCGGCGCGGTGGTCTACTGCCGCCGCGACCCTTCGCGGCAAGGATGCCGCGGCTCCTTGGCTGCCGCAACGCCTCGCCCTACCCGGCGACCGCGTCATCCCGCCCCGCCCACCACCAACATCATCGCTGCCCCCCGGCTCAGTCCTTGAGCGCGGTGATTTTGTAGCCGCCGGATTTTTCGTCGCGCTCGAGTTCCAGCAGGCCGCGCTTGCGGGCTTCCTGCAGCAAGTCGCTGAATGAGCGGAAGCCGTGGTAGCGCTCGCTGAAGCCGGGGTGGCGGCGTTTGAGGGTTTGCTTGACCATGGAGCCCCAGACCGGTTCGTCCTCGTTGCGCTCGTCCATCAGGGCTTCGATGGTTTCAAGCACCAGTTCAATCGCCTTGGCGGGGTCGCCCCCGGGCGCACCGGGGCTGGTGTCGTTCTGGGCGGCGTTGTCGCCGTCGGCGGGCGCGGACTTGTCCTTCTGGTTGCCGCCGCCGCTGCCGCCGGTGGTGGCGGAGGTCTCGCCGGACACCTTGCGCCGCCGCCGTTTGGAGGTGGTGTCCTGGCGCACGAGGTCGTCATAGAAAATGAACTCGTCGCAGTTGGTGATGAACAGGTCGGAGGTGGATTGCTTGACCCCGAGGCCAATGACGATCTTGTTGTTCTCCCGCAGCTTGCTGACCAGCGGAGAGAAATCCGAGTCGCCGCTGACGATGACGAAGCAATTGACGTGCTCCTTGGTGTAGCAGAGGTCGAGGGCGTCGACGACCATGCGGATGTCGGCCGAGTTCTTGCCGGACATGCGCAGGTGGGGGATCTCGATCATCTCGAACGCGGCCTCGTGCATCGGCTTCTTGAAGTCGCGGTAGCGGTCCCAGTCGCAGTAGGCCTTCTTGACCACGATGTTGCCCTTGAGCAGCAGGCGCTCGAGCACGCGCTGGATGTCGAATTTGCTGTAGCGGGCCTCGCGGGTGCCCAGGGCGATGTTCTCAAAATCGCAGAACACGGCCATGGTGTGGGTGGATTGGCGGTCGTCGGGCATGATCGGAGCGGTGGCTGGGCGGACGGGCGCGGGGCCTTGCCGGATGGGGGTTAACATCGGCCTTGGCAGGGGGCGAGGTCAATCGGCGATTGCGGCGGCCAGGCAGTTGTTGGATCGACCTTGCATCGGCGTCCGATCGTTCCACTGTGACGACCATGAGCATGCGACCCCTGTTTGAGATGACGACGCCCCGAACCGTGCTGCCGGGGCTGGTGATGCTGGCGCTGGCGGCCACGGCGATTCCGAGCCCGACGGCGGCCGATGAGGCCGCGGGACTGAAATCGGAGACCATCACCTTTGACGATCAGGAACCCGGGGACCTGGCCGACGAGTTTTTTGTCATCGACGGCAACTTCAGCGTGATTGAGGCCGACGGCGATGGCGAGGAGGGCAGGCTGGTGCGGGTGGCCGGGGAACCGTTGGTGGATTCCGGGGTGCTGGTGGGCGGCTCGTCGAACGGACCGGCGGCGATCCTGGCCAAGGTGCGGGCACACCGGGTGGGCCGCAGCTTCCCGCGCGCCGGGGTTGGTCTGCACGGGCTGGCGGGCCACCAATTGCGGCTGGTGCCGGCGCGGCGCGAGGTGGAGTTCGCGATCAACGAGGAGACTGTGATGGCGGCTCCGCTGGAGAACTTCGCCAGCGGCGAGTGGTATTGGCTGGAACTGCGGGTCGACGGCAACGACGAGGACGGCTGGACGGTCACCGGCCATGTCTGGCTGGACGGCGAGGACAAGCCGGAGGAGCCGGTGTTGAAGCGCGAGCTGGAGACGCTGCGGGTGACCGGTCGGGCCAGCTTGTGGGGCACGCCCTACTCGGGTCGCGAGATCGATTTCGACGAGGTCACGGTGGAGTGGACCGAGCCCGAATAGGGGCGGGTTGACAGGACCAGTCCGGATGGGGTTGCTGGCGGCTGGGCTGGGGGCTGCGGCCCCTCGGACCCATCCCCGCGAACCCGCCCACCCAGCGGCGCGACCCACCCAACGCCCCCGCACCACCGGCAAATCCCCGCCGCCCGCTTGCGTGCCGGAGGGGCGACGTCCTCGTTGGCCGCGAATGGTTGGTGGATGGGATGCCAGTGAGGAGAGCGCGGGCGTGCCCGGGCGCGCAGCTCCCTCGATGGTCACCTCAGGCTCCGTCCATTCGCCCGGCGACGGGGGCGTCGCCGCTCCGTCAGCTGCCGCCCCACGAATGCGCGCCCGCTCACAGGGGGGTGGATACCGTTGAAGAGGCCGTCCGGATGGCGGGGGCATTGGCCCCGGAGTGGGGCTTCTCGTCCTTGCGCCCCGGCACGGGACGCAGGGTGGTGCCGGCGTTCCAGTGGCCCCTGAGCTGGTTGGAGCTGGGAAAGCGATGTTCGCCGAGTTCGTTGTTGTGGAGACTGGAGAGCAACCACTTGACGGCGATCTCACCCATGTCGGTGAGCGACTGGTAGACGCCGCTGATGTTGCTGGACCGTTCAA
>SKLO01000257.1 GCA_007123195.1 Verrucomicrobiales bacterium
GGCCGTGACCGTGGCCGGGTGCTCGGCGGCGATGGCGGGTTGCCGACCGAGACCCACGCCGCGGCGCGCCAGCCACACGGTCACGACCAGGCCGATCGCGCCGCCGGCGATGGCCGGGAACTCGGGGTTCCACCAGGCGGCGACCACGTAAGGCACCACGGTGGCGGCGATCGACAACAGGATGAACGGCAGTGCGCCGCGGATGACGGTCCAGTCCACCACCATGCGTAGCGCCAGCAATGGGATGACCGGCGCGGCGGTGGCGTGCAGCAGCGCGGTGCGGCGACCGATCTCGTCGAGCTGCGCGGGGTCGAGATCGAGTTCACCGAGGCCGAACCACAGCGGCATGCCGACCGCACCGAAGGATACCGGCACGGTGTTCATGATCAGTGCCAGCAGGGCCACCCGCAGCGCCGGAAACCCGGCCGCCACCAGCAGCGGCGCGGCCAGGGCGGCGGGCGTGCCGAACCCGCTGATGCCCTCGATGAGGAAGGAAAAGCTCCAGCCGACGATCATGAGCTGGCTGACCGGGTGGGGGGACAGGCGTGCCAGCCAGCGGCGGATGACATCGGTGGCCCCGGTTTGTTCCATGGTGCGGAACAGCAGCACCGCGCCCCAGACCACCATCAGGGGGGCCAGCGCCGCCAGCAGGCCGTTCACCACCGCCGCGTTCACCAACCGGGTGTCGGTAGGCGGCAGCAGCAGTTTCAGGCCATACAACACCAGCGCGGCCAGCGGCAGGGCCAGCGAGGCCGGCATCGGCCGCGGCTTGGTCATGACCACTATCAGTCCGAGCAGCGGCAGGGCAAGGATCAGGGTGGTCAGCCAGTCGGGCATGGCGGTGGGTCGGGTCGGTCACGGGCCCTGGTTGAACGGGCCATGTCGGACGGCCGGTTGGTCGTCCGATCCGTCGGCAGGTTCCTGCATTCGCGCACCGGTGCAAGGCCCAACCGCCGCCAAACCAGGTGGTGAGGCGGGAAGGTGTCGCGGGGTGGCTCAATCAGGCAACGTCCCGAGCCATTCGGCGATGGCTTGCTCGACCTCGGCCTGGACGCTGCCGGGGCCGGGCTGCGCGTGCTTGAGGGCCGTGGTGTGGCCGCTGTTGCTGGCGGCGTGGATGGAAGTAAAGTGGGGGGCAACCCGTGATTCGTTGCCGCGCCGGACCAGTTGGTGGCCATGGAAGCCGGGGCCGAAGTGCTGGTGGAGGATCTCAAAGCGCTGGCGGTGCGAGGCAAAATCGCGCACATACTGGAAGCCAAGCAGGCGCACGCCGCCCAGTTCGCGGGCGCGCGCCGCGGCGGCGTCCAGGGTGGCGCCGGCCACGGCCAGGTGATGACGCGAGCGGTGGTTGAGCGAGGGATAGGGCAGGGCGGGCTGGCACGCCACCGCGCCGGCCACCCGTGGGTGTGCCAGCGATTCGATGGCGGCCGGGCCGCTGAGGCAGTTGCCGATGACCACCAGGCCGCGGTCGGGATGGCGGGCGGCGACCCAGTCGATGACGGCGCGGATGTCGTCGGCCACGGGTCCGTAGCCGTCGCGCTGGCGGCAATTCCAGTCGCTGCCGGGCCTGCCGCCGCCGTAGCGGCCGAACATGACCGGCATGTAGACAACGTGGGAGTCGGCGTCGGCGGCGGTTGGCGCGCCGCCATCGTTGCCGCCGGTCAGTCGGAGGGCGTAATGCAGCGGCCGGGCGGTCAGGCCGCGGACGTCATGCAACAGCAGGACCGGGCGCGGCGGCCGGGTTGCGGCCCCCGGGGGCGGGCCGGCGCGGCAGACCTCCCAGCTGCCCTGGCCGGGCACCTCGACCTGGTGAAAGGAAAAGTGTGAGGCGTCCGGCGGGCTGCCCTGCGGGCGGTTGTTGGGAAGTTGGCAGCAGCTGCAGGCGGGCAGCACCAGGAGCGCCAGCAGTCCGAGCATCGCCATGCCAGAGGAGGCCGGGGGACTGACGATCGGGTGGCGGGCGGCGGCGGGGTGGCGCGGGGTCATGACCGTGACGCTGACGGGTTGTTAGTGTCTGGGCTCGGTGCCGATCAGATGGCGGACAAAAAAGTCGGCGCGGCGGCGGGCGGCGTAGGGGCTTTCTCCGACGCCGTGGCCGGCCCCGGGCACGATCAGCAGGTCGAAATCCTTGTCGGCACGGATCAGGGCGTCGACCACCTGCATGGTCGAGGCGGGATCGACGTTGCGGTCGAGTTCACCGACCGTGAGCAGCAGTTTGCCCTCCAATCGGTGGGCCTGGGTGACGTTGCTCTGCTGGTGGTAGTGCTCTCCGACCGGCCAGCCCATCCACGCCTCGTTCCACCAGATCTTGTCCATGCGGTTGTCGTGGCAACCGCAGTCGGCGGCGGCGGCGTGGTAGAAGTCGCCGTGCGCCAGCAGCGCCCGCAGCGCGCTCTGGCCGCCGGCCGAGCCGCCGTAGATGCCGACCCGCGACAGGTCGAGTTCGGGGTGCGCGGCGGCGGCGGCCTTGAGCCATGCGATGCGGTCGGGGAATCCGCTGTCGCCGAGGTTGCGCCAGGCGACATCGTGGAACTCCTTGCTGCGCCAGTTGGTGCCCATGCCGTCGATGCGCACCAGGATGAATCCCAGCTCGGCCATGCGCTGGAGGCCGGTCTGGGTGGAGAACGACTTGGGCACGAAATGGCCATGCGGTCCGGCATAGATCAGCTCAAGCACCGGGTATTGCCGTTCGGGGTCCATGTTCATCGGCCTCACAATGATGCCATGAATCGGGGTCGATCCGTCGCGGCCTTCGGCGACAAAGCGCTGGGGCGGCTGCCAGCCGGTGTCGAGCAGAGGCTGCCAGTCGGCGCGCTCCAGTTCGACCACCAGCTCGCCGCTGCGGGCGCAGCGCAGCTCGGTGACGGGCGGGTGATCGACCCGCGACCAGCGGGCGAGGACAAAGCGGCGGTCGGGCGAGAACTCCCACTCGTGGGTGCCGTCGCTTTTTGTGATCACGGTCAGCCCGCCGTCGTCGAGGTCGAGCCGGGCGAGGTGGTGATGATAGGGATCCTGGCCTTCGTGCCAACCCAAGATGGTCAGCCACAGCTCGCCGCGCCGTTCGTCGACCTGTTCCACGCGCCGCACCAGCCACTCGCCGGAGGTGAGCTGGCGCCGCACCTCCCCGGTTTCGATCTCGATCTCATACAGATGATTCCAGCCGTCGCGCTCGGACATCCACAGCACGGTGCCCGATGACCACAGCGGGTGCAGGAAGGTCTTGTGGGCGTAGTCGATGAAAGTGGGGCTGTTCTCATCGATCACCACCCGGGTTTCGCCGGTGGCCGGCTCGACCGCGATCCAGCGCATCTGCTGGTGGCCGCGACGGTTGTAAAGCCAGGTGAACCAGCGTCCGTCGGGCGACCATTCGAGCCTTGTCAGGTTCCACGGGTTCGGGATCAGCGAGTCGTCGACCTCGACCGGCTGCATCGATTCGGTGTCGAACAACCGCACCCTTGGCAGCTCGATGGCGTCACCGGGCTTGCGGTAGCGGACCTCGTGCAGGCGCGGCTGCAACTGGTCCCGCGGAGCGCTTTCCACCAGATGGATCACGCGGGTGTCGGCCGGCACCACCTGTCTGGCGGCGAGGTGGCGTCCGTCGGGCGACCACAACAGCGGACCCTCGTAGCGGTCGTCAGTTTGGCCGTCGCTGGTCAATTCCACCCGTTCGCGCGATGGCTCACGGTCGCGGCCGGTGGATTGCAGCACAATGTTGTGGTCGCGGAGGTCGGCGCGCCAGCGGGGGGCGGTGGCTGGTCGGCTGCGTTGTTCGTCGGGTTCGACCTCAGCGTCCGCCGGCGGATCGTCGGCTTGCCAGCTTTCGGGTTCAATCACCACCCGCGATGGCAGGGCGGTGGCGCGGAACCAGAGCCGGCGGGCGGGCTCGTCGGTGACGCGCACCTCCCACAAATGACCGCGGTAGGTGTTCTGTGCGCGCACCGCGCCGGGTGGCAACTGGAAGTAATGCCGGGCCTCGCCGTCGGTGGTGCGCCAGTAGATGTCGACGGAATGTTCCGACTGATTCTCGAATTGCACCCGGGTGGCTGAGCCGCCGGGGTCGCTGCGACCCCGGGCGGCACGAGGTTCCGCCGTGAGCCGGCGGGCGGCGTCGGCTTGGGCGCCCGGCTCGTCGCCGTCGGCGTCGATGGCGGTCAACCGGCCTTGTTCGGGCGACCAGCGCCACCATTGTCCGCGCACTGAAACATGGGACGGCTGGTCCGGCGTGGTGGGATCGTCAAACAACAGTTCGTCGATCGGCAACCGGTCGGGATCGGTGCCGCGCTGTCGGAGGTCGGTGGTGGAGTCGAGGGCGCGCGCCATGCGATCGTGGTCAAAGGCCTCGGTCCGGCGGCCTTCCGAGGCGTCGACCAACACGAACCGGTGCCGGCCCCGACCGATGGCGACTCGATACCAGAAGCGGTCGCCGTCGTCGAACCAGTGTGCTTCCACCCGGTCGCCGAACACGCGTTCACGCAGCAGCCGTGGCAAACCGTCGGCGCGCTGGTAGTCGGGGGCGCTGCCGTTGTGGGTGGGGAGGTCGGCGTGCGGCGGTTCGGCGGCCTCGGCTTCGGCAGGTTCCTGAGCCTGGCTCCGACTGCCGGCGAACACGACGAACACCATGGCGGTGGTCATGGCCGCGAAGCTGACTGACAACGGCCCGCTGCCGTCAAGCCGCGGTCGCGTCGGGGTGGGGGATGAATGGGCGTGCACCCGCCATCGTCGGTGGGGGGGCGGAAATTCGCAAGCCGCTGGTGGCCGTTCGGGCGGCCGGTGGCGACTTGCGCCTTGCAAGTTCAGGCCCCACCACAAAACATGCCAACAAAACATGCCAGGCATACAGTTGACAGCCGGTGCGGCGGTGGTAGGATGGTGGGGTGAGCGAGCGATCCAAGTCGATGAACACGAAGGAGAACAAGAAGCTGGGCCCGGTGGAGTTGGCGGGGCTGCCGACGGGGGCGTATCGGGCGGGATTCCGGACCAGGGCGATGATTCCGGGGGTGTCGCGGGGCAGTGTGGGGCGGCGGCGGATCCTGGGGGCGGAGGTGGTCAACTGCTA
>SKLO01000033.1 GCA_007123195.1 Verrucomicrobiales bacterium
CTCGGCGCCCTGCTGGCGGTGCCCCTCACCGCCTCGGTCAAGGTCCTGTTCCGGCGCTACATCTGGCGCCGCAACCGGTCCGAGCCGGACCCGGGCGAACCGCCCGACCCCGGGGACCGGGTGCCGGCCCCGGGCTGAGCCATGGGGGAGGCGGCGCACCACCGGCAGCGCAGGGTTCTGGTGCTGAAGGGATACCATCGGTGCGCCCCACCAGCCCCTGGGCGCTGGGCGGCTCCGGCGACAAGGGCGGCCGATACCAAATGTTGCCACAACGCTGGCACCCCTGCCGGGGTGCAATGATGGAGGGCGGGAGATCCGGTGGTGTCGCTTCGCTCAACCACCGGCTACCACCTGTGATGCCTCCGGCATCAACGCCGATCAGATGCCGGCAGCCATCCCTGGGTGCCGGAGCCAATCCAAAGCCAGCCGCCAGCCCCATCCAAGCCCCTCAGCAGCCCCTTGGTCCAACCCCTGATTCCCGTCTCCAGCCACCCGCCACCAGTTTCCCGTCGCTCGCCCGTGGCCTTGGCCGCGAAGGCAAATGCATTCGGACGGCGCAAAGCCCGATCCCGGAGGGATCCAAGACGGTAGCCGGTGGTTGAGCCCGCCTTGCGGGCGACACCACCGGTGAAGTCCCCCCGAACAGAATGCATCCTGGAGGGATGCCATCGGCGCGCTCCGCCAGCTCCTGGGCGCTGGGCGGCTCCGGTAACAAGGCCGGCCGATACCAATGCCACAACGCTGGCAGCCCGCCGGGGTGCAATGATGGAGGGAGGCAGTCAGGGTGCGGTGGGCGGTGGGGCAAGTGCTGACAGGCAATGTGGGACAGACATTCCGATCTGCCCTGCCCGGGAGGGATCCTGATTTCCGAGGGGGATCCATGGGATGCCTTTGAGGAGGGCTGCGCCAAGCTGGCTTCTTCAAAGCGATGGAACGGCGTGACCGTGACAGCCGGCAAGCCCGTGACTTCAACGCTGGTTTGTCATGATCTACCTGCTGGACTCCGCTTCATCCTCCTCCTCAGCATCCGGCTCGACCGGTCGCTCCACAAAGCCGTGGTGCGGGTCCTCCTCAATCGCCCGCAGGAACTGCTCGATCCCGTCCGCCATCCCCATCACCAACTTGCGCCGGTAGGCCTGGGTGCGCAGCAGCGCCGCCTCGTTGGCGTCACTCAAAAATCCGCACTCCACCAGGATCGCCGGCGCCTCCGTATGCCGGATCACCGCCATCGGGCGGTTCTTGATCCCCCGGTCGCGCGCGCCGGTCTCGGCGATCAATCGTCGCTGCACCACCTCGGCCAGCATCCGGCTGCGGTGATCATCGACCCGCTCGTCCCGCAGCCGCGGATGGCGCATCCGGTTCATCGCCTCCACCAGCGCCGACCGCGGCTGGCAATAAAACGTCTCCACTCCTGACGCCCCGGGGCCTGCGATCGAGTTCACGTGCACGCTCACAAACAGGGCATCCCCCCCGCGGTTGGCCATCGCACACCGGTCCATCAGGCTCATGCCCACGTCCCGGTCGCGCGTGAGCCGCGCCGGAATCTCCCGCCGCTCCAGCTCGCGCAACAGCATCCGCGACAAATCCAGCGTGACATGCTTCTCGATCATTCCATGACCCACCGCGCCCCCGTCACGGCCCCCGTGACCGGGATCGATCAACACGTAGCCCTCATACTCTCGAGGCGTCAGGGCCGGTGGCTCCGCGCCTCCGGAGTCCTCCAGCGGCTGATCCTCCTCCCCGGGACGGGGCGGAGGCACCCGATCCATGGCCCCTCCCAGATCCCTCAACGCCCCCATCCACTCGTCCAGCCACGAGATCTCCCCATGATCGGGCGACTCAATCGCTCCGCGCGCCACCGAACCCCTGACCGATTCCTCCGCCCCCCCGGACGACGGCGGCGGCGGGCTGCCCGCCTGCCACAGGCACAGCAGCAGGACCAGCGCCGCTGCCAACGCACCCAGGTTCCGCTTTTGCTCTAGGGGTTCATCCGTCATTCCTGCTGGATCGACCGGAAACCCCTGGCCGCGCCACTGTCAAGCGCCGCCCGACACCAGCCCGGCAACGGGGCCAATCGGACCCCCTGCGGCCCGCAACCAAGGCGGCCTGAGGGATTCGCGCTTGCTTAATGACTCAAAAAACATAAAAATACAACTCATGAACCCATTTTGTTCGGGGATCACCCTTCGCCCTGCCAGCCGGACGGACCGCACACCCCCTCTCCACCGTCGTCCCCACCGGCTGCAGGCACTGCTGTTGGCCAGCCTGTTGGCCCTGGCTCTCGTCACCGCCTCCCATGGTGGCACCTACACGGTCCAACCCGGGGATTCGCTCTGGCGCATTGCCCAAACCCACAACGTGTCGGTCGAGGCGTTGCGACAGGCCAACCGCATGGGCGACTCGGACGTCGTCATTGTCGGCCAGGTCCTGACCATCCCCGGAACCGCAGGCGCTGCCACGACCACACCCCGCCCGACCGCCCCTTCCCCCCCAGCCACTTCAGGCGGCACCGGTCAACATGTGGTGCAAAACGGCGAGACCCTGTATTCGATCGCCACCCAATACCGCACCACCGTGGCCTCCCTGCGCCAGCTCAATGGCCTGGAGGAAGATTCCGTGCTGGTCACCGGGCGCACGCTCAGGATCCCGGGAGGCAGCCCGCCTGCGCCCAGCACTCCCGCCAGCCCTCCGGGACCCGGCGCCGTGTGGCACGAGGTCCAGCGCGGCGAGACCCTCAGTGCCATTGCCCGCCGCTACAGCGTGACCATTGCCAACCTCGAATCGTGGAACCAGATCAACCGCGACGCTCCGCTGATTGCCGGCTCCAGGCTGCGGGTCGGGGCCGCCGACAGCAACCCCGGCACCGCCCAACCGGCAGCCGCCGCCAGCTCCACTCCACCCGCCGCCGGCGGCAGCTACACGGTCGTCCGCGGCGATACCCTCAGCAGCATCGCCCGCGCGCACAGCGTTCGCGTTGCCGAAATTGCCGCCGTCAACCAGATCCCCCCCGACTCCATGGTCAGGATCGGCCAAACCCTGCGCCTGCCCGCCAACGCCGGCCGCCCCGCCCCTCCAGCCGCGGATAGCGAGCCCGCCCCGCCGGCCGGAGCACCGGCCGTGGCGGTCCCGGCCCCTGTCACCGAGCCCGCCGAACCGGCCGAACCGGTGGCAGCTGCTGCCGATGAAACCGAGCCCGCCACCCCAGCTGAACCGGCCGAACCGGCCCCCGGCACCGACTCCGAACCAGCCATGACCGCCGAGGCAGGCGACGCCGATTCCGAAATCGCTACCGCGGAATCCCCGCCCGCTGCCGAGCCGGCCATTGCCGACGACACCGACCCCGCCGCCACCACCGACCGCCTCGATGCCTATTTCAGTTACGAGATCCAGCCCGACCAGTCCCTCGCTGAGGTCGCTGACATTTTTTTCACCACCGAAACCGAGCTGCTGCGCGTCAACCCGCGCCTGCAATCGGCCGGCCAAGCCAGGGCCGGCGACCGGATTCTGGTGCCCGGCGAAGGCCTCAAGCGGCGGTTTGCCAGCCAGTTCTGACCGACCCTCAGGGGCCCTATACCAGTAAGAGGGTCAAAAAAACTTTCACATTAAACTTGTCAGACCACCGCCAGGTTCCCTATGATGATCTTCAAGCTGTAACTACATTGTAACTTCATCAGCTTGTCGATCCATGCAATTCCATCCTCGTCCAACGGTTCGCAGGCCCGATGGCAGCGCCAGCCCCGCCCCCTGTCACGCCTCCGCTCCCGCCCGCGAGCGTCGCCGCGGCGCACGCCGTCAGGGCATCGCCCTGATCACCGTTCTGGCCATCATGGCCCTGCTGACCGTGCTGATCGTGGCCATGATGACCCAGGCCAATGCCGAGCGCGCCGGCGCCGGCACCGAGTTCGCCGGCAACCGCGCCCTGCTGCTGGCCGATGCCGCCCGCAACCTCGTGCTCGCCCAGATCCGCCAGGGCACCAGCGTCAGCGAGGGCCGCACCTGGATCTCCCAGCCCGGCGCCATCCGCCAGTTCGACCAGCGGATCGGTCCCGCCAACGAGATCTTCAAGCTCTACTCCGCCCCCAACATGACCGTGCCCGGGGTCGATCAAACCGACGCCGACCTGCCGCCGGCCGATTGGCGCACCCGCCCGCATGAGTGGGTCGACCTCAATTCCCCCGTGTTCCGCGACACCACCGGCAACGGCACCCCGGACCGCTACCTGTTCCCCATCGTCGATCCCACCGCCGACGTCGAGGGCTTCGCCCTGCAGGCGGCCCCCGGCGCCAGCGCCAACAACCCGGCGCCGATGCCCGTGCGCTGGCTCTACTTCCTGCGCAACGGCGACATCGTGCCCGCCACCCCGTCCGGCGAAGGCATGCGGGTCAACGGCGCCACCGCCGACAACCCGGTGATCGGCCGGATCGCGTTCTGGACCGACGACGAGAGCGCCAAGGTCAACATCAACAGCGCCACCGAACCCACCCCGTGGGACCTTCCGCGGGTCGCCGCCAGGACGGAATTCGACAACGCCTGGCACCAGCCCGCCAACCGCGAATACCAGCGCTACCCCGCCCACCCGATGATGACCGCCCTCAGTCCGGTGCTGTTCCCCAACCAGGACCTGGCACCGGCGGTCAAGGAGCAGTTGTATGCCTGGCTGCCCCGCAGCGGCACCGGCGGCACCCAGGCCGGCACCGTGCGCATCGGCAACCAGAACTTCAACAGCGTCACCCTCACCGCCCAGCGCCTGTATGACAGCACCGACGAACTCATGATGCTGCCCAGCCGCCAGCCGGCCCCGCTGGCGGTTCAGAGCGAGGCCGAGCGCAAGCGCTTCTTCCTCACCGCCAACAGCCGCGCGCCCGAACTCAACCAGTTCGGCCTGCCGCGGGTGTCGGTCTGGCCCTCCCACATCCTGCCCGCCCGGCGCACCCCGCTCGACGGCCTGCTGCGCTTCTGCTCGACCATCGGCCCCCACCCGTTCTACTTCCAGCGCAGCAACAATCTGCACCCCACCCAGGACTGGACCTCGATCCCGCGCAACCAGCA
>SKLO01000073.1 GCA_007123195.1 Verrucomicrobiales bacterium
ATGGTCGGAGACTCCACCCTGATCGCCCAGGCCGGGGTCATCACCGGCCTCATGGTGGCCGGCCTCACCGCCGTGGTGTTCGTCACCCGCAAGGACTTCTCGTTCCTGCGCGGCGCCATCATGATCGGTGGCTTCGTCGCCATCGGCACCATCATTGCCATGACCGTGTTCGGTGGGTTCGGCGAGGGCTTCAGCGTGCTGTTCACCGGTGGCATGTTGCTGCTCGCCAGCGCCTCGATCCTCTATACCACCTCGAACATCATGCACCACTACAACCCGCAGCAACACGTCGCCGCCTCGCTGGCGCTGTTCGCGGCGGTCGGCCTGATGTTCTGGTATGTGCTGCGCCTGCTGATGATCCTGCGCGGCGGCGATTGATCCGGTGCCCGCCCGCTGGCGGGTCACGCTCCAATTGCCACCTTCAACCAACCCGCGGCCGCCCCAGCCGGCGCCCGCGAATCGATGGGGACCGGTCCGCCGACGGCGGCCGGTCCCTTTTGTTCCAAGCCGGGGCGCTCCCGGACACCCGCCCGCAGAGCCGGCCCCGTGGCCGCCCGACCCGTTCGCTGGTCCGTCCGGCTGGCTGACCGACTGATCCACCCGCATGGCCTTGCTCCGAATTCCCCGCGCCACCCTGATGCCGGTGCTGCTGCTGATCTTCGCTGTGTGGGCCATGTCCACATCGGTGATCCTGATCAAGCTGAGCGAGTTGAGCGCCGAGGACCTGTCGTTCTGGCGGCTGTTGCTGGCGGCCCTGCTGCTGGCACCGTTGGCCCTGCGCGCGGCGTCCCGCCACCGGGGGGTGTTCCACGCCGTCACCCTGCGCCACTGCCTGATACCGGGCGTGCTGCTCGGGATCCACCTGATCACGTGGGTGATGGGCGCGCGGATGACGCCCGCAGCCAACGCCACCCTGATGGTCAACGTCTCGCCTCTGGTGATGCCGTTGCTGCTGTTCGCGCTCGCCCGCGAGCGGGTCACCCCACGCGAATGCCTCGCTACCGGCATCGCCTTGTGCGGGCTCGTGATCCTCGCGGTGGCGGACTACCGCGGCGGCGAGGACCACTGGATCGGTGACCTGATCTGCTTTGGCTCGATGTTGCTGCTGGCGGTCTACCTCGCGCTCGGCCGCGGCAACGCCCAGCGTTTCCCTGATCCGTGGCTTTACACGGTGCCGGTTTACGCCGTCGGGGCCGTCGCCTGCCTGTTGTGGCTGCTGGCCGGCGGCAACCTGCCCGCGTGGCCGCGCGGGCACGAGTGGTGGATCGTGACCGGCATGACCGTTCTGCCTACGATGCTCGGCCACGGACTGGTGCTGCTGGTGCTGCGCCGGCTGCGCGGCCAGTTGGTCGCGGTGGTCAACATGGGCCAGTTCTTCTTCGCCGGCACCATGGCGTTCCTGCTGTTCCATGAGGTGCCCTCCAAGGCCTTCTGGGGCACCAGCCTGTTCGTGCTGGCCGGCGGCGCGTTGATCGTCGCCCGCGGACCGAGGCGCGACCCGAGCGGTGATCCCCCGGTCCAGACCGGGGCCGACGATCGTAAGTCATTGACAGCGGCGGAACCCGCGCCCACAACTCCGCCGGACCCGCCTGCCTGCACAAAATCGCGCACCTGACCGATGCAAAGCGGCCAGGCGTGTGTTACCCTTCATGATATGAACAAAATGATCTCCGTCCTGGCCGCCACCGCCGCTTCGGTGGTCGGCCTTGCCCTGCTTGTTCCGCCCATGACCGCCAACGAAACCGACGCCCAACCTGATCCGCGCGCCATGGCGCCGATGCCCGAAGTGCCCGAGGGGGCTGAAGTTGCCACCCTTGGCGCCGGTTGTTTCTGGTGCGTTGAACCGGTCTACCAGCAACTCGAGGGCGTGCATTCGGTGACCTCGGGTTACATGGGCGGCCACGTCGAGAATCCGACCTACGAAATCATCACCACCAAGCTCAGCGGCCATGTCGAGGTGGTTCACGTGGTGTTTGATCCCGAGACCATCAGTTACGAGACCGTCCTCGACTGGTTCTGGCGCCTGCATGATCCGACCCAGACCGACGGTCAGGGGGCCGACATCGGACCGCAATACATGAGCACCATCTTCACCCATGGCGACGAGCAGGCAAAGATCGCCCAAGCGTCCAAGGAAAAGGTGCAGCCTGCGTTCGACAAGCCGATCGCCACCACCATCCGTCCCGCCACCCGCTTCTGGCCGGCCGAGAACTACCACCAGAATTACTACGAGCGGAACAAGCACCTCAATCCGTATTGCCGGATGATCACCCGCAAGCTTGAGAAGTTGGACCTCGAGCCTTGATCGGCCGCGATGTGGGCCGGACGCGCCCCACGGGAGGGGTTCACGGCCACCCATCAGACAGCTGCGGGCCCGCCCTGGCCACCCCGGCTGTCATGGGTTCCTGACGGGTGGTCGATCAGGTCCCGGGCGCAGGAGCCGGCCGATGGCTGTCACGACGCCACACATGGCCTTGCAAGAAAGTCATTATTGGGTAAATTTGGCGCATGGGTGACCAGTAGGCGATCCAGCCTGAATTGATCCTTTGCGCAGTTTGCGCCAGCTGGCCAGCCCAATCAGGCTTGATCCACGCCCGGCCATCCTTCGCCAACCGCAGCCCATGCGCCTGTGATGGACGTGACCTCGACGGCAGCGGCCGGCCTACTGTTCGATGTCCAATCCATCCACCCGCGGTTCCCTGTCACTGTTGTTCGCCCTGCAGGCGTTCGCCGCCGGGCTGTGGTTTGTCCCGCTGGGCAACATCCTCAGCACCCTGGACCGGGCGGCCTTGATCCCCTTCGTCTACGCCACCAGTCCGCTGGCGGCCCTGTTCGCCCCGCTCGGAATCGCCGCCCTGGCTGACTTCCGTTACCCGCCGTCGCGCATCCTCGCCGTGCTGGCGTTGGGCTCGGCCGGGTTTCTCACCCTTGCC
Source organism: Verrucomicrobiales bacterium (assembly GCA_007123195.1). Classification (GTDB taxonomy): domain Bacteria; phylum Verrucomicrobiota; class Verrucomicrobiia; order Verrucomicrobiales; family SKLO01; genus SKLO01. Next base: position 2,934 of record SKLO01000073.1, read on the forward strand.
TGCGTGGTCCTCAACCGCGGTTCCGCCGACCTGACCGTGTGGGCCGTGTTTCAACTGCTGGCCGTGTGCGCCATGCCGTCGTGGCCGATCCTCAACGCTCTGGTGTTCGCCAGTCTCAAGGACCATCGGCGCGAATTCGGTGGCATTCGTGTCTGGGGCACCATCGGCTGGATGATCGGCGGCTGGCTGCTGAGCTATGTGCTCCGCGCCGACAGCTCGGTGCTGGCCCTGTTCGCCGGTGCTGTCGCCTATCTGGGGGTCGCCCTGGTGGCCTGGCGCTTGCCGCCGCCGCCCAAGCCGGTGCTGCTCCAGCGCGTTGGCTGGAAAGACCTGCTCGGGCGCCGCGCCTTCAGCCTGCTGCGCGATCGCGACTACCGCGCCGTCCTGTTCACCAGCATGCTGTTTGCCATCCCGGTGGCCGCCTACTATCCCTACACCACCATCCACATGCGCAGCGTCGGCGAACCGGCGCCCGCGGCAATGATGACCTTCGGTCAGGTGACCGAGATCGTGGCCATGCTGGGACTCAGCGTGCTGCTCGTTCGATTCCGGCTCAAGTCATTGATGTTGTGTGCCTTGATGCTTGGCGTGGTGCGCTATGCGCTGAATGCCTGGGCCGGTGGTGCCGAGGTCGATCCGTTGCTTGCGCGCGCCCTGCTGGCGTCCGGCGCGGCGGTTCACGGCCTTTGTTTCACCGGCTACTTCGTGGTCGCCCAGATGTTCATCGAAACCCGCGTCAATCCAGCCTTGCGGGCGCAGGGGCAGGCGCTGCAGGCGATGGCGGTCGGCGGTGTTGGCGGGCTGACGGGTGCCTTGCTGACCGGCGCCTGGTATCTCATGGCGGTTGAGGGCGAGAGCCCGCCTCAGTGGCGCCTGTTCTGGACCGTGCTGGCCGGGGTGACCTTGGTGTCGGCGATTTTCTTCGCTTTCGCCTACCGCGGTCGCGGTCGGATGGAAGCCAGCCACGCCGCGACGGAGCCAATCGGGCAAGGGCAGGCGACGGGAGAATAAGTCTCGACAGGGGGATGATTCGCCATGGCCCATGGCCCTCATGGCCTGTCCCATAAAAAAATTTGCGGTGTATTCTCAAAAAAAGATTGGCTATCTGCCGATCTGCTGCCAAGCTGATAGCGCAGCCCATTCGACTGCATGGTTTCCAACCCAACCCAACCCAACCCAACCCGGACTCTCTGCCCCGGGTTCTTCCATCCCGCACCCTTCCACCCCAATGAAACAGCCCACCTCCGCGAGAATTCTATTCCTTGCGTGTGCCTTGACTTGCGTCGGCATCGCCACAGAAGCCAGAGCCGCCATCGTCAGCTTGGGCGCTGCTGACAGCTTCGCTGTTCTCGGTGCCTCAACCGTGACGAATACCGGACTCACCCAGCTCGACGGTGACCTGGGTGTCTCCCCAGGGTCAGCAATCACGGGCTTCTATGGCACCAATGAAAATGATGGCCCCGGAGTGTTCACTGGAACATCGTATCAGGCTGTCCCGTTTTCACTGAGTGCTCAGGCCGATGCCTTGACTGCCTACAACTTTCTCGCGGCCCAACCGACGTCTCTATCTGGGGACCTGACCGGTATGAATCTCGGCGGGATGGTTCTTTCACCAGGTATTTACAACTTTGATACCACGGCCCAGCTGACGGGCACTCTCACCCTCTCCGGCGTGGGAGATTACGTCTTCAAGATCGGCAGCTCGCTGACTACCGCCCCGTTCTCAGTGGTCAACTTAATTGGCGGTGCCGATCCGGCTGACATCTTTTGGCAGGTCGGTAGCTCGGCCACCCTAGACACGACCACGATATTCAACGGAACCATCATCGCCGACCAGAGCGTCAGCCTGCTTACCAATGCCAGGATGGATGGACGGGCCATCGCGCTCAATGGTGCTGTGACACTTGACAGCAACATCATCAATGCCCCTACCCCGCTGGCCCCCGGCCCCGCCCTGCCCATCCCCGAGCCCGGTGTGCCTTCGCTCCTCGCGCTGAGCCTGCTGCTGTTGATCGGCCGCCGTCACCGTCGCGCTGTTTGACATCTCTGACTGAGCAATGGCCGAAGGGCAGGGCAATGG
>SKLO01000390.1 GCA_007123195.1 Verrucomicrobiales bacterium
CGGAGTGATTGTCCAGCCGCAGGGCCGCATGGCTGGTGCGGCTGCCGTGACAGTCGTAGCAGTTCTCGGCCAGGATGGGCCGCACCTTGGTTTCAAAGAACCGCAGGTCGTCGGCCGACGGTTCGGCGGCGGCGGAAATCGCCGGCCCGGCCGCGAGGAAGCAGGCGAGAACGCCGGTCAGCGACGCAGCGACGCCTGCCCTTGCCCTTGCCGGCATGCGGGCGTTGGCACCGCGGACGGCAGCGGCCGTGGCGTAGCGCTGGCGGTGGCGGTGGGACCCATCAAAAGTCATGTGGTTGGCAACGGAACGAGCGGCCTTGTTCTTGCGACGCACGGCGGGCCGGTCGCCCGTTCCCTGCACTCACCCCCTTTACGGCTGCTGTCGCCCACCGCAAGTGAACCCTCATCGCGATCGCGGCACCAGCACGTGCGCGCCACCCACAGCAGGTCGAATTGCGCCGATGCAACCGACGGCGCTACCGCCAGCCTCCCGACTGGCCAGAGATCCCACCAGCAAGTCCGATTCCGACAAATTGTCTGATCTTTTGTAGCGTGCAGGGTTTGCTCCAGTGAGTGACTGATCCCCGGGCTCCGACGAACATGGCCACTGCCTATCTCAGAATTCTGGCTGGAAAGTCCACGCTCTGGAGTGCGCCCATCCCGCCATCGCGGGTCGGAGGCCCGGGCCATGAGACAGAGGCTCCTCCTACGCGAAGGCGCGGGCGACCGCCGGTCGCCCGCGCCAGCAGGCATCACGAGTCATGGTCCCTGGGGCCGGCGCCGGTGCTGCCCGGTTCGCCGGGGCGACGGCGCTTTTCCTCCTCGTCGAGCAGGTCGGACATCGAGGCCTTGGTGTCGGCTTCCTCCCGCGCCGAGGCGAGTCCCTGCTTGCTCAGCCGCTTGCCGCTGACCTTGCGCGACATGCTGCTGTAGACCGCGCCCACGCCCTGCCGCCCAAGCTTGTAGGTGGCCGAGCTGTCGGCCGCGATGCTCAGCCGGGAGGCGGTGGCGATGGTGTCGGCATCGGCGCCCAGGTAGAGGAAGTCCCAGCTGTATTTGTCGGTCTGGTGCTGGATCAGGTCGGACACCTGGTTCCAGCTGAACCGGCGCGAGCAGTTCTCGTGACCGTCGGTGAGGATGGCCACGGTGACGTCGCCCGGCCGCTGGTGCTCGGACATGGCGGCGAAGCGGCGGCCGAGCCGGTCGATGGTGTCACCGATCGCGTCGAGCAAGGCGGTGGACCCGCGCGGCACGAAGGTGTCGTGGTCGAGCGGGGTGATTTCGGCCACCGGCACGGCGTCGTGAACGACGATCTGCTGGTGATCGAACTGGACCAGGGTCAGGCGCACCAGGCCGGGTGCCTCCTGCTGGCTTTTGAGGAAGGCGTTGAAGCCTTCGATGGTGGCCTCGCGGATGGCTTCCATGGAGCCGGAGCGATCCAGCACAATGGCGATTTCGGACAGGGATGGATTCATGGTCGGTGGTATGGTGGTGTGGTGGTTGGTCTGGCTGGGGGTGAAGCGGGTTTCCGGTGGCGGCAAGTCCGCGGAAAGCGGGGGCGACGACGGCAAATCCGCGGGTCTGGCGTCGCGGGGTCGCGAAGCAGGTGTGGCGGCCGCGCCGGGGGCCATCGGCAGACGGTCCGCCAGGCGGTCACCGGGGAGGGTGCCGTGGCTGCAGGATTGATCTGGACGATCAATCCGACGCCGGCCAGGGTGACTGCTCCGGACGCGTCAGCGTCAGCGGAGCAACCGGTGTCGCCGCCCGCCGCGAATCACCGCTGTTCGCCGGCGGGCCGACAGGTGGGGAGATGGACAACGGGAGGAGCAAGGGAAGGGAAAGGTCATGGCGTTGGCAATGGCGCAGCGCGATGGCGGGTGGATGCGGGAGGGCTGCAAGCCCCGCAACTTCCCAACCATAGCACGGCTTCCCTCCATGTAAAGTAAAACGCTTCAAAACTATCGTTGGCTTGATCCGCGAGGTCACCGGCAACCACGCCGGGTGGTTCATCAACCACGGTTCGTTTGGCTCGGTCGATCTGGGCGGCGCCGAAGCAACGGCATCGCCGACAGCTTCATAATCGGCTCCAATCAGTCGGCCGCCAGCGGCCGCAACCTGACACCATACCTTGAAGTCAGGAGGGCACGAGAGAGCTGCCTGCGCGCGCTGCTTGACTGGCCGTCGGGATGGCCGAACAATGGCCCAGCGGTGCCGGGGTCCAGATCGACTCGGGCGGCGCTCACCCACAACCCGCACCGATTCCGATGGCCCACGCTGAAGTGAACCTGCACCATTGCCCCCGTGCCACCACCCGCCACCGTCCGCGCACGTGGCGCGGCGAACTCCGTCCCATGACCCTGCTGGCTTTGGCTTTGAGCCTGCCGTGGCTGGCAGGTTGTGGGGACGCCAACGGTGGCGACCCGTCAACCGGGGGGGCGGGACCGGCCTCACCGGGTCACGCCGCGTCCGGTGGCCAGGCCGCTGCAGCGCAGGTGTCCAGCGATGAGCTGATCCAGGTGCTGGGCGGCGAGGTGTTCACCGTGACCGCGCCCGCCGGCACCGACCCGGCCGCGATCGCCGGGCTGGCGCTGCGCTACGGGGGTGAGGACGCACGGATCGACCCGATCGGCGGCGCTACCGGTTACAGCGCCGGGGAGTCGTTGCGCGTGGTGTTGCTCCGCCAGAGCGGCGGGGTGGTTCGGTTTGGCATCCTCGGCAGTGATGGATTGCGCGACGGCATGGAGGCCACCTTGCCGGATTTTCCGGCGGTGGTGGTCAATTCCAAACGCCAGGGCCTTGAGGGAGGCGAATGGCTGGCGCGGTTCGGCCTCACCGGCCAGCCGGACGATTCGGCGGCCGAAGCGGGGGAAGGCGAGGCGGACCTGATTTTCCACCTGCAACGGGAGGATTGAGGCGGGCGCCAGACTGTCACAGAAGGCCGGTCTCCCTGCAGCGCTCTGCGGGGAGGCGAGCGGCGTCCAAAATTTGGCGAGGAATCGAGGAATAGGCGACCTGAGTGGGGTCGCTGGCTGGAGCTGCCGACGGATCTGAGGGCTACACGGATGAGGACAACGATGGTCCAGAGTGCAGGCAGACATTCCTGTCTGCCGTTGCCCATGACTGGACGATGGCCAAGCCTCATCAGCCCGAGCGCGGGGGGAAGCCACCCGATCCCCCAAAGGGCCAAGCCGTGGGCACGCCGTCGGGGGGGTGTCGCGAGCAGACAAGAATGTCTACTCCACACTGACCGCGCCTGCCCGCCGTCGCACCGCTCTCCCGCGTCCGAAAAGGTAAGGGTTGGCGGGCGAGGCTTTGGCTTTTCGCGGGCAAAACGCGGGCGGTTTGGTGTGCGGGGCGTGGGGGCGAAAGAAGGTCATTCGGCCTGCGCGGCTCGGCAGGGACGCCTCGCCCTACCCCGCGGGGTCTGCCCGCGGGGTGAAAATCTCGCGGGCGCCTCGCGCTGGCCAGCCAATGAGCTGCGTTGGCAACGGTAGGGCGAGCCGTCCCCGGCGAGCCGCGTTCGCCGGACGGGCGTGGAGACCGGGGAGCGGTGGTCCAGAGTGCAGGCAGACATTCCTGTCTGCCGTTGCCAATGACTGAACGATGGCCAAGCCTCATCAGCCCGAGCGCGGGGGAAGCCGCCCGACCCCCAAGGGGCCAGGCCGTGGGCACGCCGTCGGGGGGGTCGCGAGCAGACAAGAATGTCTACTCCACACTGACCGCGCCTGCCCACCGTCGCACCGCTATCCCGCGCCCGAAAAGGTGGCGGGTTGCGGGGGGCCTTGGCTCTTCGCGGGCAAAACGCGGTCGTTCTGGTATGCGAGGCTGTGGGGCGAAAGGAGGTCGTTCGGCCTGCGCGGCTCGGCAGGGACGCCTCGCCCTACCCCGCGGGGTCCCTGGCCAGCGGGCGTCGTTCGAGCGATCAACCCCGTTGCCGTGCCCCTCGGGACCACCTGATGACATCGCTTCGGAAGGCATTCAACGGGGCGGCATGCGATAGCCGGGGGGTGCCCCCGGGGAATGGTGAAGACGGGAACAGCGCGCCCTGAAGCGGCGGAATCCCAGCTTGGCACCAAAAACCCGGGACCCGGCCTTGCGGCCCGATCCCGGGTTGGCTGGTGGTGAAAGCCGCAGGTAGCGGAGGCGATCAAGCTGGTGATCCCGGCGCCTCCGCTCCCGCGACGGCGCTTACTCGGTGACGGCGCTGGTGGTGGTGACCACCGGCTCGACGCCGGCCTGGAAGGCGTAGAGGTGGGTCATGGTCTGGACATACAGGGTGCCGTTGGCGGCAACCGGTCCGGCGTAGATCGGTGCCGGGAACTCGACCATGTTGAGTTTGTTCATCTCGCGGCTGGCTTCGAGGATGTAGAGTTCGCCCTCTTCAGTGCCGATGTAGACCTTGCCGTCGGCCACCAGGGGCGAGGCCCAGATGTGGCCGCGGGTGTCGTAGCGCCAGTATTCCTCGCCGGTCTTGGCGTCGAGGCAGAACAGACGGCCGGAGTAGTCGGCGATGTAGAGCAGGCCTTCGTGCACCGCGGGGGTGGAGATGGAGCGGTTGACGTCCTGATTGGTCCAGACCGCCTGGCCGCTGATGTCGCCGCGCTTGGTGGGGTCAATGGCACTGATCATGCCGAGGCCTTCACCGTGCTCGGGGTCCTGGCCGATGGCGGTGTAAACCAGGCCGTCATGGTAGACCGAGGTGGTGATGATCTCGGACGGGCCGTCGTATTCGATGTAGCGGATCGGGTTGCCGTCCTCGTCGAAGCGGTATTCCGGCGGGTTGGCGTCGTAGCGCCAGTATTCCTTGAGGATGTTGAAGCCTTCCTCGTCCTCCTCGTAGTCAAGGCTGAGACCGTAGAGCCAGCCGTCGCCGCCGCCGAAGAACACCATCGGCGTGCCCTCGACCTCGGCGTAGGCCGGGGACGACCAGGACGCGTGCAGGCAGCGCTCGGAGATGACCGGGTCCATTTCGGCGATCAGCTCTCCGGTCTCGGCGTCGAGGCAGATCA
>SKLO01000520.1 GCA_007123195.1 Verrucomicrobiales bacterium
CTGCTGGCCTTCACCTCCCATCCCTACGTTGGGCCGGTGGTGGCTCTCATCGCCGGGATCCTGATTCTGATCCGCCCGTCGCTGCTGGCGATGATTGTCGCCATCTACCTCATCATCATCGGAATCCTCGGCCTCCTCGCCTGAGGCGGCCGGACCCGCCGACCGCTTGGGTGACAGAATAGGGGCGTTGTTTCCGCCGCCCAGTGAATGGGGGCGGATGGCAGGTCCATGCGGGCAGCGCAAGCGACTTTCAGGGTCACCTCGTCCCATTCGCCAAGCGGCGGGACGCCGCTTCTACGCCGGCGACCGCCACACGAGCGCGCCTGCCAGCTTGCTTTCTTGCCATCTGCCAGTTGCAGGCGACCGTTGCACCCGCCACGGCGTTCATGACCATCCCTGTTGTTTCCATCTGCGTGCTGCTGCTCGCGGCCACCGCCGCCGCTGATGAAAGGTTCACCTTTGAGCGGCCGCTCATGGGCACGCGATTCACGATCATCTGCTACGCCGCCGACCGCCCGGCGGCAGAACGCGCGGCGGCCGCCGCCTTCGCCGACGCCGGGGAAGTCAATTCCACGGCCTCCGATTACCGGCCGGAAAGCGAGCTTTCCCGGCTTTCATCGCAACCGGTCGGCGAGCCGGTGCCTTTGTCGCCGCTGCTTTACGACCTGCTCGAGCTTTCGCGCCGGCTGGCCGAGATCACCGACGGCGCCTTCGATCCGACCGTCGGCCCGCTGACCAGACTGTGGCGCGAAGCCGCTGCCAGCGGAAGACTGCCGGATCCGGAGGCGCTGCGTTCGGCACGGCTGGCGGTTGGCTGGCGGCATTTCACCCTCGATCCCGAGGCGCGCACCGTCACCCTGCACCGCCCACACATGGCCTTCGACCTCGGCGGTGTCGCCAAGGGCCATGCCGCCGATCTGATGCTGGAATCGCTGGTGAAGGAGGGTCTCCCGCGGAGCCTCATTGCCGCCGGCGGCGACATCCGGGCGGGGGATCCGCCGCCGGGGCGCGAGGGTTGGCAGGTGGCCTTGCAGACCTTCGATCCTGTCAGGGCGGACGAAATCCTGGTGCTGTCCAACGCTGCGGTGTCGACTTCCGGTGACCTCCATCAGGCGGTCGAAATCGATGGCGTCCGCTATTCCCACATCCTTGACCCGGTCACCGGGCTCGGTCTCACCCGCCGCATCGCCGCCAGCGTCGTTGCGGACCACGCCGGTCTCAGCGATGCTTTGGCCACCGCCGCCTGCGTGCTGGGTCCCGATGGAGCCGAAGCCCTGAAAGAACTGCCCGGCGTGCGCGCGTTGAAGCTCCGCCGCCCGCCTGGCCCGGGCAATGATCCCGACATCCAAGTGAACCACCCGCAAGAACACGAATGAACCAGGACACGAAAAGCAGTCGCAGGCGATTCCTGCAGCACTCCCTGATGGGGACCGCAGGCTTGGGAATCGGCATCGCCTCCACATCGGAGGTGCGGGCCCGGCCTGTTGCCAACGCCCACGAACCTGAAATCTCGGAGCAATTTGATGTGCTGGTGGTCGGCGGCGGAACTGCCGGAGCGATCGCCGCCATCCAGGCCGGCCGGGCCGGAGCCAGCGTCCTGATTGTGGAACGCGGAGCCCAGCTGGGCGGCACCACGACCACCGGAGGGGTCGCGTTCCCGGGACTGTTCGACGCCTGGGGCAAACAGATCATCGCCGGCATCGGGTGGGAGCTGGTCAAGGAATCGGTCGAACTGGACGACGGCAATTTCCCGGACTTCTCCCGCGTGCCCCAGCGGCACTGGCACAATCAGGTCTACACCAACCAGTTCCTCTACGCGATCCTCGCCGAGGAAAAGTGCGAGCAGGCGGGCGTGCGGATTGCCTACCACGAGTTCCCGCAGGCGGTGACGGAAACCGACGACGGCTGGCAGGTCGATTGCGTCGGGTTCGGCACCAAGCGGCGGGTGCATTGCCGGCAGATCATCGACTGCACCGGAGGCGCCGAGGTGGTCGGCCTGATCGGCTTCGAACGCATGCGCGAGGACGAGACCCAGCCGGGGTCGTATCTCTACATGCTGGGCCAGGCCCACGAGCCCGGTCGCAACCAGATCCACCGGCTGTATGTGCATGGCGCGGACTCGACCAACTCACGCACCGTCACCCAGGCCAACCTGACCGGGCGTAAATCCATCCTCGAACAGGTCCGCTCAAGGGGAGGCAGACTGATGCACCTGCAACCGGAGACCGGTTTCCGCGAGAGCTACCGCATTGTCGGAGAGACCATCATCACGGTGAACGACTACCGCAGCGGCCGGAAATTCGAGGACGCGGTCGCCAACGCGTTTTATCCGGTGGATCTGCACACCCGCGATGGAGTGAGACCTGAACCGCTGCCACGCGGCCATGTGCCGACCATTCCCCTGCGGGCCCTGATCCCGAAGGGCAGCCGCAATCTCATGGTCGCCGGCCGGTCGCTCAGCAGCGACCGGCTTGCCAACTCCGGCCTGCGGGTGCAGGCGCCGTGCATGGCCATGGGCCAGGCCGCCGCGGCCACCGCCGTGCTGGCCGTTCGGGCGAACACCACCCCGTTGGAAGTGCCGCTGGGGGACATCCACGACCTGCTGCGCGAGCATGGCGCCATCATCCCGGGTGAAGAATAACGGCACCAAGGCCCCCACCGGCACCCCGCGCCGCCGTTGGGTGTCGCTGCTAACCGCACTCACGTTCGGGGTCCTGTCGGTCACCGGCGTGCTGGCGTTCATCCTGCCGTTCTCGATCACGATCATCGGGCTGCACGCCCTGATGGGCTTCGTGTTCATCGGACTGATCGGACTGCACCTTGTAAACAACCACAAGTTGCTGACCGGCTACCTGCGCGGCCCGACCCTGTGGGCCACCGCGGCCATCACCGTGGTGCTGACCGCGCTGTTCTGGTGGCAGCCCGGCCCGGTCAAGACCGTGCTTGGCTGGAGCGGCAACCTCGGACCGGCAATGGAACGGTTCGTGATGGCCGCGGATGAGATGGTGTTCGATTACAGTCCGTCGCCGGATTACAAGTTGAAGCTCACCGTGGTCACAGGCCCCTCCTACCACGTCGACCCGCCGCCACAGGTCGCCATCTGGCTGGAGAACCAGGACGGCTACCACATCAAGACCCTGCTCGAGCCCGGGACCGGGGCTGCCGGGCACACCCCCTACTGGGCCTTCAAGCTGGCCGGCTGGGAACGGGCCAAGCGTGCGGCCGATGAGGCGGAGCCGGAGCCCATCGAGATCGACGCGGTGTCCTCGCCCACGCCCAACGCCTCGTTCGACCCGGCCGACTACATCCTGCCCGAGGCCACCGGGGATTCGCTTCCCTACCATCTGCTGCTCGAGATCAACCAACCCGGTGACGGCCAGCCCTCGCTGGTCCACGCGGTGCAAATCGACAACCGTCTTCCGCGGACCTTCCAGTTGCTCGAACTTCGCGGCTACCCGAAACGGGTCGACGACGAGGACGACCCCGAGGATCCGGAGGAATGGGCGCTCTATTTCATCGACGAGACCTTCGATTCCGCCCTGGACCTCATCGACAGCGCCCTGCTGACGATCGAGCGCGGCCAGTGAGCCGGGGCGCTTGTCAACACCACCCCGATCCCGCTGGGACGGGTGGAGGTTCCTGATTCGGTGGTCGGGGGTCATTGGCTTGACCCTGTGCTGCGGATGGCGGCAGCACGTAGGTTGAATTGGCGCAATTCGACCTGCTGTGCGCCGTGCGGGCGGGCTGGGGCCGCGACCACGCCCGGGTTCCATTCGCAGGGGGCAAAAGGGGCGGGAAGGAAGTGGGCGTGGGGAACGTGCGGAGCACCCCCCGGTCGAATTGCTGTAATTCAACCTACGGTCACTGCGCTCGCGACGCCGGGGGTGAGGCGGGGCGTTGGGGGCTGCGGGCGGCTCGCAACTGCCCTTCGGAACCGATACGCCCAAGTCCGGCTTCCCACGAGCCCGCCCTGGCCGCCCGTCATCGACATCTCGTGTCGCGCTCGCGACACCAGATGTCGTCAACCCGTTGCCGAGTCGGAACGCATCCGGCTGCTCCCAATTCCACACCCCGTGCAGCGCTCACTCTACAAAGTGTCTGATAATCTATACCAAAAAGTTCTTACCGACCCCCGACCCACCCCGCCGGGCACCCGGCTTCCCTGGCGGCCCATCGTTGCGATTGCACGAAGGCGGCCCGTGTGGAACAGAATGGCTCCATGCCCGACCCCGAATCCGAATCCAAACCTGAATCCACCTCCCCCGACACTCCCCTGAAGCCCCGGATCTGCCAGGCGCTGGTGGAGGAGTTGATGCTTGAACAATCCGCCGACGACATCGACACCGCCGCGCCCCTGTTCGGACCGGACGGCCTCGGCCTCGATTCCGTGGACGCCCTGCAGTTGGCGGTCGCCCTCGAAAAGCGCTTCGGCCTCAAGCTGGCCGACACCGAGGAGGCACGCCAGGTCATGCAATCGGTCGATACCATCGCCACCGCCATCGAACAGCAGCCCGAGGCCACGTGATCCCACCAACCCCGGCCGCGACCCAAGCCCGCTGCGGTCCGGTGGTGGCACCATTTCCAGCCAATTTCCGCCACCCCGCCACCGCAACCCCGCAACGGGTCATCGACGGACCCAGCCAACATACCGCGTAGCCAAGGTGAATCCGGACCCGCACAACCCATCGACCCCGCCGGCCTCGCCAGCCCCGACCGAGGTCGATGCCGACGTCATTGTCATCGGCGGCGGGCCCGCCGGCAGCACCGCCGCCATGGTCCTCGCAAAAACGGGAAAACGTGTGCTGGTCTTTGAGAAAGAACGATTTCCGAGGTATCACATCGGCGAATCCCTGCTCCCCTACAACGAACCCTTGTTCGACCAACTCGGCCTGCGCGACCTGGTCGCCTGCCAAGGCTACGTCTCCAAGCGGGGTGCCCGGTTCTTTGACGCCAGCGGCACCCGCTCGGTGCGATTCGAGTTTCAA
>SKLO01000261.1 GCA_007123195.1 Verrucomicrobiales bacterium
CTGCCATCAACGCGATCAATTCTCCATCCTCTTCAGTTTCCCGGGATTGCCGTCCTGTAGTTCGGGCGGCAGCCGGGCATCGGGCCAGCCCTGGTAACAGAGCGGGCGGACGAAGCGGTAAATGCCACGGGTGCCGATGGAGGTGAAGAACGGGTGGGTCGTGGCGGGATAGGGACCGCCGTGGTGCATGGCGTCGCAGACGTCGATGCCGGTGGGGAAGCCGTTGAAAATCAGCCGCCCGACCTTGGTCTCGAGAATCCGGATCAATCCGGCGTGGGTCTCGAGGTCGGCCTCGGTGCCATGCACGGTGGCGGTCAACGAACCGTCGAGCCGGCGGGCGAACTCCTCGAACTCGGCGGGCTCGGTGCAGGTGACCACGGTGGAGCTGGGCCCGAATAGTTCCTCGAAGAACAGTTCGGGCCGCTGGCGGACGGCGTCGGCGTCGGCGTGGAACAGCTGGCAGGCACCTTCGGACGCGGTCTCTGCGGCGGGTTTGGCCGACTGACCGGCCGATTGCAGGCCGTCGGCGTCGAGGCGCGAACGCACGCCATCGACGTAGGCGCGGTGGATGCCGGCGTGCAGCATGCTGGCGGGTGCCACCTCGGCGGCGGCAGCGGCGGCCTGGTCGAGGAAGGTCTTCATCGGCTCGCTCTTCAGACCGAACACCAACGCCGGGTTGGTGCAGAACTGGCCGACGCCGAGCGTCACGCTCTGGATGTAGCCGGCGGCGATGCCGGCGGCGCGTTCGGCGAGGGCGCCGGGCAGCAGGAACACGGGGTTGACGCTGCCCATCTCGGCATACACCGGGATCGGCCGTGGCCGCCGGGCGGCGAGGTCGTAGAGCGCGCGGCCACCGGCCAGCGAGCCGGTGAAGGCGACGGCGCGGGTAAGAGGGTGCTGCACCAGTGCGCCACCGACTCCGGTGCCGCGGCCATGGACCATGGAAAACACGCCCTCGGGCAGGTCGCAGTCGGCGGCGGCGGCCAGCACCGCCCGAGCCAGCAGTTCACAGGTGCCGGGATGAGCGGGATGGGCCTTGACCACCACCGGGCAACCGGCCCCGAGCGCGCCGACGGTATCGGCCCCGATCACGGAGATGGCGAAGGGGAAGTTGCTGGCGCCAAACACGACCACCGGACCGAGCGGCACCATCAGGCTGCGCACGTCCGGCTTGGGCAGCGGCGTCCGGTCGGGTTGGGCGCGGTCGATGCGGGCGTCGGTCCAGTGACCCTCGCGCACCAGAGCGGCGAATCCCCTTGCCTGGCCGGTGGCGCGGGCGCGCTCCCCGGTGAGGCGGGCCAGCGGCAGCGCGGTCTCGGCATGGGCGCGCTCGAGCAGTTCATCCCCGAGTCCCTCGACCCGGTCGGCGATGGCTTCGAGGAATTGCGCCCGGGCTTCGGCCGGCAGCTGTCGGTAGGGCAGGAAGGCGTCTTCGGCAAGTGTCAGCGCGCGGTCGATCTCGGCCTCGGTGGCCTCGCGGAACGGGGGCGCGAGGGCTTCTCCGGTGGCGGGGTTGGCGGCTTGGAAAGTGTCGGCGGCGGGGTCGCCCGACCGGGTGTTGCCGATGAGATGATGTCCGTGAAGTGTGCTAGCCATGGCGACCGCCAGCATGGGCCGCGATGGCGGCGGGTGCAATGCGCAAACCGCTGTCGGCCTGTGTCAGTTCACGGGGCGAACCTTGACCGGTCGCAACCTCGGCAACAGCCCGACCGTTTCCCCGGGCGTCACCGCGCCGCCGTGGTCGCGGTAGACGATGATGTCGGTGTGGACTCCGTTGCGCAGGCGCCCGCGCACCAGCACCTCGCGGTATTCGCCGCAGAAGGTGACCTGTTTGACCTCTCCCTCAAGACCGCCGTGCGCCAGGGCCTGGGCGGGCGGCACCATCTCGATGTCCTCGGGGCGGATCCACAAGCCCACCGGACTGGCGATGCCGATGCCGTTGCGCGGCCCGATCAGGCAGCGGGCGCGGGCCTGGTGAAGCGACCCGAAGGCGCTCAACGGCAAAAAATTGCAGGCGCCGAAAAAAGCCGCCACGTAGCGGTTGCCGGGGGCATGGTAGATTTCCTGGGGCGCGCCGACCTGCTGCACCACGCCCTCGCGCAGCACCACCACCTGGTCAGCCACCGACAGCGCGTCCTTGGTGTCGTGGGTGACAAACAGCGCGGTGGCGCCGACCTCGCGCAGGATCGACCGGACCTCGTCGCGCACCCGGTGGCGCAGGCTGGCGTCGAGGTTGCTGAACGGTTCGTCGAGCAGGATGATCGCCGGCTGGGGGGCCAGCGCGCGCGCCAGCGCCACCCGCTGGCGTTCGCCGCCCGACAGCTCGTGAGGAAACCGCTTGTCGTAGCCCTCGAGGCCAACCAACTCAAGCATGCGGTCGATGGCCCGCTTTCGCTGGCGGCGCGTCTGGCGGGCCAAGCCGAAGCCGATGTTGCCGGCGACGTCGAGATGGGGGAACAGGGCGTGGTTCTGGAACACCAGACCGACGCCGCGCTTTTCCGGCGGCTGGTTGACCCGGCCGTCGAACACCGGTTGTTCGCGGATCAAGACCCGGCCCTCGTCCGGCACCTCGAGTCCGGCGATGATGCGCAGCAGGGTGGTCTTGCCGCTGCCACTCTCGCCCACCAGCGCGGTGAAATGGGCCTGCTCGACCGCGAACGACACGTCCGCCACCGCCGGCCGCTCGTCCCGGCGGAAGCGTTTGGTCACGTGTTCGAGGCTCAGGACGTTCATGGCAATGTCAGGATCGGGGCCATCGCGGGCCGGATGCGGGTCCCTGTCAACGATGGTCAGTGGCTCGGTTTGTTCAACCCCTGGGAAATCAATCGGATCCGGCTCCCGAACCGGCGCCCGCACGCTCCCGCCAGCCAAGCAGCCGCGTCAACGGGATCAACCCGCACAGACTCACCGCCACCAGCAGCAGCGACGGCAGCGCGCAGTCCTGGATGCGGCCTTCCTCGGCCAGGCTGTAGGCGCGGGTGGCCAGGGTCTCGAAGTCGAACGGCCGCAGCACCAGGGTCAGCGGCAGTTCCTTGAGCAGATCGATGAAGGCCAGGATCGCGGCTGCCACCACCGCCGGGCGCAGCAACGGCAGATCGACCTTCCAGAACACCCGCGACGAACGGGCGCCGAGGCTGCGGGCGGCCTCGTCGACGTTGCCGGCCAGGCGTGCGAAGCCGGAATCGATCGGTTGCAGCGCCACCGCCAGGAAGCGGATCAGGTAGGCGACCACCAGCGCGGCCATGCTGCCCGACAGGATCACCCGCCCGGCGTCGCCGGCCCCGCGCCACTGGTTCCAGGTGGCGTCGACAAACCCGGTCACCGCCAGCACCGCCACCGCCACCACCGCGCCGGGCACGGCATAACCGAGCCCGGACACCCTTGCCAGGCCGCGGCTGAGCATGGTGCGATGGACCCTTACGGCGTAGATGACGACCAGCGCGGCGATCAGCAGCAGCAGCGAGGTGCCGGCGGCCAGGGCCACGCTGCGCCCGGCCGTGACCAGCAGTTCGCGGTTGGCCATGCGCTCCCACGCCAGCACCGCCCAGTGCAGCAGGCGGGTGCCGGGCAGCAGGAAACCAAACAACAGCGGCACCAGACAGCCGGTGGTCATCAGCCAGGCGCGCCAACCGCTCAGGCGGCGGCGCCGGATCATCCCGCGCGCCGCCAGCGCCGAGTCGGCAAAGCGCCGCCGACCGCGCTGGGCCCGCTCCAGCAGCAGCGCCACCGCCACGAACACCATCAGGCACAGGGCCAGCCTCCGGGCCGCGTCGAGGTCGCCGAGCGACAACCAGGCGCGGAAGATACCGACCGTGAAGGTCGGCACGCCGAACAACGACACGGCACCGAACTCGTTGAGGACTTCCATCGTGACCAGCGCCAGACCGGCCGCGATCGCCGGCCGCGCCATCGGCAACCCGATGCGCCAGAACAGGCCGCCGCCGCCCTTGCCGAGCATGCGACCGGCCTCCAGCGTGGCCATCGCCTGCTGCGAGAACGACGCCCGCGCGGTGATGTAGACGTAGGGATACAGGACGGACGCCAGCACCAGCATCAGCAGGCCGTAGCGCGCCAGGTCCTGCACCAGCAGGAAGGCCTCGATGCCATGGTTCATCCGCACCCAGATGAAGAACGGAAACAGGTTCTCCAGCAGGTCGGAATAGGCGAACGCCGCCACGTAGGTGGGGATGGCCAGCGGCAGCACCAGCGCCCACTCCAACCAGCGGCGCCCGGGGAAATCGTACAAGGTCACCCACCAGGCCGGCAACAGCGCCAGCAGCAGGCACAGCAAGCCGGCGCCCACCGTCAGCAACAGGGAGTTCTTGATGTAGGTCCCGAGCACCGTATCGGCCATGTGCCGCCAGGTTTCGCCCGCCGGCCCCAACGCCCCGAACAACACCGTGGCCAGCGGCACCAGCACCAGCGTCGCCACCAGCAGCGAGGCCACGGTCCAGCCGGACAAACCCCACCACAACTCGCGTCGCAACGCCGTCACCAAGGATCGGCGCGTCGGCCGCCGCGCCGCCGCGCCCGCGGAGCCAGCTGCCGGTGCGATCGGGATCGATGCGGTGATGCGTCCGTTCACTCCCAGCCAACCCGGTCAAAAATCCGCACCGCCTCGGCGTTCAACTCCCCAAGCCGGTTCAGCGGCAGGCCGTCGGCCTTGAACCCGCCCCAGCCGCTCAACACCTCGGAGCCATCGACCTCCAGACTCAGCGGATACTCGTGGTTGGCCGCCGCGTAGCGCTTCTGGATCTCTTCCGAAGCCAAAAACTCAAGCAGCTTGACCGCCGCCTCCGGGTTCTTGGAGTGGCGGGTGACGCCGGCTCCACTGACGTTGATGTGCGTTCCGCGATCGCCCTGGTTGGGGAAGAACACCGCCACCTTGGCGGCGGCTTCGCGGTCGGCGGCATCGTCGGACGCCTGCATCAGGCCGAGGTAATAGGTGTTGGCGATCGCCACGTCCGCCAGACCCGCCGCCAC
>SKLO01000079.1 GCA_007123195.1 Verrucomicrobiales bacterium
GCAACGCTCGACCAGTTTCAGTTCGTTTCGGGTGCAGAGCAACGCCGCCTGCTTGTAGTTGATGGCCATGTGTATGTTAGGACTGTTGGCATGTGGGGCGGGCGCCGGTTTCGCGCCCGTCCTCCGCATGGATCTGACAGGAAACGTAGCAGGCCACCGGAAGCGTGCAAGCTTTTAACGCAAAAACGGCAAAATAGCCAAGTGAAGACGTAATTTTAAAAAAACAGCCGTCCCGTTCGCCCCCAGGCCAGCCGTTTTTCCCTTCTGCCGCTGCGATTTGTCTCCAGGAAATGCCCGCATGTTGTGGCGGCAAGCCGTCCGCCCGGGCCTGATCCAGGGAGTTTTCATGTTTTTTCCGGTCAGTTCGACCAGCCACCCGATACTGGTCCAGCACTGGTTCAAGCTGCGTGACGGGGGATTCCCGACCCCGACGGCGAGGCGATGATCTTCTTCAACCTGATGGTCCACGTCGGCACCCTGGTGTCGATCGTGGTCATTTTCCGCCGCCCGCTGTGGCATTGGTGGCACGGGCCGAGGGCAGACGTGTCGCGGCTGCCGGCCGGATCCGCGCCCTGGCTGACCGGCTGGTGGCGGCATTTGCACCTGCGCCTGACGCTGTTGTGCATGGTGTCGGTGGGCGTCACCGGCGTGCCCGGTTTGAGCCTGAATGATTGACGCGGGCATGATTCGGGTGTTTCACAGGGAATGGACCCGAACGACACCATTCGCCAGGCATTTGCCGACGCCGGACAGGAACAGGTGTTCCGGTTCTGGGGGGAACTCAACGCCGACCAGCGGCAGCGGCTTGTGTCGCAGGCGAAATCGATTGATTTGGACGAGGTCGCCCGGTTGCACCGGGAACTGATCGCCGGCGCGAACAGTGACGGAAGCGCGGCCACCGGAGATCAGCTGATCGAGCCGGCGCCGTGGATCGCGGTGCCCTCCGGCGACGACCGGTTCCGCGACTGGCAACAGGCGAAGGTGCGCGGCGAGGAAGCCATCCTGGCCGGACGCGTGGCCGCCTTCACCGTGGCGGGTGGCCAGGGCACACGGCTCGGCTTTGACGGTCCCAAGGGCGCGTTCCCGGTCACGCCGGTGACGGGCAAGCCGCTGTTCCAGGTGTTCGCGGAAAAGCTGCGCGCGACCGAGCGCCGCTACGGCCATCCCGTCGGCTGGTGGATCATGACCTCCGATCTGAACCACGAGGCCACGGTGAAGCTGTTCGCGGAGCATTACCACTTCGGACTCGACCCGCAGCAGGTGCGGATGTTTCGTCAGGGCCTGATGCCGGCGGTGGATCATGCCGGAAAAATCCTGCTGGCGGCCAAGGACCAGATCGCCATGAGCCCCGACGGCCACGGCGGCTCGCTGCGGGCGCTGGTGCGCAGCGGGGCGGTGGAGGCGATGCGCGAGCGCGGCATCGACCTGCTGAGTTATTTCCAGGTCGACAACCCGCTGGTGCGCTGTGTCGATCCGGAATTCATCGGTTTTCACCTGCTGCGCGGTTCGGAGATGAGCAGCAAGGCGGTGCTGAAGACCGATCCGGCGGAAAAGGTCGGCGTGTTCGCTCAGGTGGACGGGGTGCTGCAGGTGGTGGAATACAGCGATCTGCGGGACGATCTTGCGGCCGCGCGCGACGACGACGGCGGGCTCAGGTTCCGCGCCGGCAACATCGCGATCCACGTGCTGAACCTGGACCTGGTGGCGCGGCTCGGAGGATCGGACGACCCAGCCGAACGACTGCCGTTCCACCGCGCCGACAAGAAGGTGCCCTGCCTGGATGACAGCGGCCGGTTGGTGGAGCCTGACCAGCCGAACGCGGTCAAGTTCGAGATGTTCGTGTTCGATGCCCTGACATTCGCCCGCAACCCGCTGGTGGTGGAAACGCCGCGCGAACGCGAGTTCAGCCCGGTCAAGAACGCCACCGGCAGTGATTCGCCCGAGACCAGCAAGGCCGACCAGCTGCGCCAGTTCGCGCGCTGGTTCCGCGCCGCCGGGTTGGAAATGCCGGTGGACCAGACCGGCCTGCCGGACATGCCGGTCGAGGTCTCGCCGCTGTTCGCCGACAGCATGGAGAGCTTCCAACAGCACTGGCGCGCCCTGGTCAGCCCGCCGGTGTTGCAACCCGGCATGGTGCTGGACGAGCAGTGAGGTGGGCGCGCTGATCGAGTGGCTCGTGGACCGCATGGCAATCGCCGGTGTCACCCTGGCCGGACCGTGGTTTGACATCGGCAGCCCGGAGCAATGGCGCGCGGCCGAACGCTGGTGCCGCGACCGCGAACCGGTGCGAGCCTGACTTAGCACGAATCAGGCCGACCCCAACCGCCGCCGCCGGGGGTCTCGATCAGCAAGCGATCCCCCTCCCCCGCTTCAAGGCTGCAGGCGAATGGCAGCGGCTCGATGCCGCCGTCGTGGCGGTGGATCTGCTGCCGTCCGGGTTGCCCGTCGGCCCCGCCGTCGAAGCCGTAGGGCGCCACCTCTCGATGCTGGGTGAGCAGCGACACCGACAGCGGGCGAAGAAATTCAAGTTCGCGCACCAGACCGTCGCCGCCGCGGTTCCGGCCCGCGCCGCCGCTGCCGCGCCGCAGGGCGAACCGCCACAGCCGCACCGGGTAACGGTGCTCGAGCACCTCGGGATCGGTGATCGCGGTGTTGGTCATGTGAGTGTGCAGACCGCCGGCACCGGCGCCGTCCGGTCCGGCGCCGGCCCCGCCGCCGATGGTCTCGTAGTAGCCGAACGTGTCGTCGCCGAACAGCAGGTTGTTCATGGTGCCCTGGCTGCAGGCCTGCAGGCGCATGGCCTTGAGCAGGGTGTCGACCAGCCGCTGGCTGGTCTCGACGTTGCCCCCCACCACCGCCGGGCAGCGGACGGGATCCGATTCAAAAGCCGGGTTGAGGAACGACTCCGGCAGGCTCAGCCGCACGGGCCGGAGGATGCCCTCGTTGAGAGGCAGGTCGGTTTGCAACAGCAGCCGCAGCGCGTAGAGCAGGGCGCTGCGGACGATTGCAGGGGTGGCGTTGAGGTTGCCCGGGTGCCGGCGCACCGGGCTTTCGATCGTCACCTGCAGGTCCCCGCCGCGGCGCTCGATCCCCACGCGGATGAGGGTGCCGTCGTCGAGCGATTCGACCGCCTGCATTGGCCCGTCCGGAAGCGTGGCAACGGCTTGGCGCAGCGCCTCTCCTCCCTGGGTGAGGATGGCCCCGGCGCAGGCGGCCAGCTGCGCCCGCCCGTGGACCGATGCCAGTTGTTGCAAGGCAAGGGCGCCGCTGCGGTTGGCGGCAAACTGGGCCGCCAGGTCGGCGAGGTTGTCGTCCGGCCGCCGCGACGGCCGGTTGCCGGCGGCGAGCCTTTGCCGGACCATGGACCAATCCGGACGACCGTCGCGCGCCAGTACCATCGGCTCGAACACCACGCCCTCTTCCGCCAGGCTGGCCGCGTCGGGCGGCATCGATCCCGGCCGGCTGCCGCCGATCTCGGCGTGGTGGGCGCGGTTGGCCACGTAGCCAAGCAGGGACGGCGACCCGTCTTGTCCGCCGGATTGCTCGAACACCGGCGTGATGAGGGTGACGTCAGGCAGATGGGAGCCGCCGAACGCGGGATGATTGGTGATCCACGTCTCGCCCGGGCGCGCGCCCAGTTCGGCGGCGCAGCGGCGCACGCACTCGCCGAGCGCGCCGAGGTGGACCGGGATATGCGGCGCATTGACCAGCAGTTCGCCTTCCCCGCTGAGCAGGGCGCAGGAGAAATCCAGCCGCTCCTTGATGTTGGTGGAGATCGCCGTGCGCTGCAACAGCGCCCCCATCTCACCCACCACCGCGGCGAACCGGTGGCGGAACAACTCGACCGTGACCGCGTCGGTCGACACTTCTCCATCGGACGACCGCCCGCCCTGCGGGCGCGACACCCGGTCGAGCCGCCAGCCGAAGCCTTCCAGCTGCGAGGCCCGCCAGCCAGGCCCGACCACCAGCGTGCTGTAGGGACCTGTCAGGGTAAGCGGCTCGTCGTCGGCCCCGGCCTGGTGCCGCGCCGCCGGCTCGGCCCTGGCGTCGATGGCCCCGGCCTCCCGACCGGCGGTGCCCGCCACCACGCGCAGGCTCACCAGTTCCACCGCCCGGTCCTCCGGCGGCTGGTAGCCGTAGAGCCGGCGATATTCGGCGGTGAAACAAGCGGCCAGCTCCGAGGGATCGGTGAAATTCACCTGCAGCGCCGTGTCCTGGCCAGCCAGCCGGAGTTCGGCAAGTCGCGAGATCGCCGGTTGCGGCGGCGGGCCGCCACCCCCGTCCGGCACGTCTCCGGAGGGATCGTTCCGGCTTTGATCGCCGGATCCAAGGTCCCTCCGCAGTTCCCCGAGCGCCTGTCGCTCCAGCTCCTCCACCCACCCTGACACATGTCCTTCCGCTGCTTTCATCGGCTGCAGCACGCCGCGCTGGGCGAAGCGCTCGAGTCCGGCGGCGTCCAGCCCGATCGCGCTCAACAGGCCGGCGTCATCGGGCGCCAGGATGGTGTCGATGCCGAGCTTGTCGGCGATCGCGCAGGCGTGCTGCGGGCCGGCGCCGCCGAACGCCAGCAAGGCGTAGTCGCGCGGGTCCGCCCCCTCGCGCACCGACACCTTGCGGATCGCGGCCGCCATGGTTTCGATCGCCAGCTCAAGCAGGCCCTCGAGGAACTCCCGCCTGGCCGGTCTTTGCCCCTGACGTTGTTCGGCCTCATCGAGCAGTTCGTCGAGGCGCCGCCCGGCGGCGTCGGCATACAGCGGCACGGGGGTGCGCTCGGGCTGCAGGCGGCCGAGCAGCAGGTTGACATCGGTCACGGTCAACGGACCGCCGCGCCCGTAACAGGCCGGGCCGGGGTCGGCGCCAGCGCTCTCGGGTCCGACCGTCAGTCCGCCGGGTTTCCATTGGCAAATCGATCCGCCACCGGCGGCCACGGTCTCGATCCGGACCGAGGGGTTCATCAACCTGGCGTCGCCA
>SKLO01000576.1 GCA_007123195.1 Verrucomicrobiales bacterium
CCGCCACCGCCGAAGAATTGTTCGCTACCGATGATGTTGACGCCGAGACCGGGGCCGCCGTCGCCGCCCTTGACGCCGCGGATGGCGTCCTGGCCGGGGCCGCCGGCACCGCCGCCGCCGCCGCCGGCATCGAGGGTGGCGCTGGAGCCGTTGGAGCCGCGGCCGCCGGCGAAGCCCTGTCCCGGAATGCCGGCCCCGCCTTGGGGATTGGACTGGCGCCCGCCGCCGCCGCCGCTGGCACCATTGCCGCCGGCGGTGGTGTAGCCGCCGCCACCACCACCACCGAGCGCGGTGATGAGGTCGAACGACGACGACTCTCCCTGGCCGCCGCGACCGACGCCGCTGCCGTCCGGGCCGACGGCACCCGCGCCGCCGTCGCCGACGGTCACCTCGTAGGTGCCGGGGACCAGCAACAGGGGCAGCTGGTCGGAGGATGTCAGGTTGGACAACACGCCACCACCGCCGCCGCCGCCGGCCGAGTCACGCGCGCCGCCGCCGCCACCGCCGCCTACCACGAGGTAGTCAAAGGTGGCGCCGGGGCGGATCACGTTGGCCGTCGCCGCGCCGCTGAGGCTGATGGTGGCATCGATGGGGGTCGAGTGGTCGACGTGCAATTCGCCACCGTCCATGTGCAGGGAGCGGCCGGACAGGGCGGAGTTGTCGGGCACGTTGAGGGTGCCGCCGCCGCTGATGGATGCGTCGCCGCTGCCGAGGGCACCGGCGCTGCCGATCACCAGGGTGCCCTGGCTGACACTGGTGCCGCCGCTGTGGCTGTTGTTGCCGGTGAGGACCAGCGCACCGGAACCGGCCTGGGCCACGGCGCCGTCACCGTCAATCTGATTGCCGATCACGACCGCGTCGCTGCGGTTGAAGGCGATTTCGGTATTGGGCGCAAGCGCCACCGGACCGCTGCCGAGACTTCCCGTGGTGCCGCCGTTGCCAACCACCAGCCGGCCCCGGTCGATGGCGGTGCCGCCGCTGTAGGTGTTGTCGCCGGACAACACCATGGTGCCGGGGCCGTCCTTGAACAGCATGCGTGACGGGGTGTTCTCGCGGATGGGGGCGGCTATCTCCAGGTCGACCGCCGCGGGTCCGTTCGCGACGTTGAAGGTAGGATCGGCAAACAGGGTGATGCGGCCGTTGTTGGCGGCTTCAAAACGTGAGCCGGTGGAGGATGGCCCGACCGTGACCACGCCGCCCTGCAGGCGGAAGTCGCTGCCGCTTTGCAGGATCGTGCCGCCATTGAGGGTCAGGTCGCCGCCGCTGAAATACTGTTCGGCGCCGAGTTGCCACACGCCCCCCTCCTCGACCGTGACCCGGGGGCGGTTGAAGGTGGCCCCGAGCCCGCCGAGCGCGTGGCTGCCGGTGGACAACAACCGACCGCCGTCGTTGACGGTAATCTGGCGGCCCGCGGCGGCGAAGTAGCTGGCCGTCCAGCCGCCCTCGCTGATTTCGAACGTGCCCTGGTTGACGGCGATGTTGACGTCGTTGCCGGCGGCGCCGATGCGCAGAGTGCCGGGGCCGTCCTGCATCAGGGTGCCGCCGCCGGTCATCACGGTGCCGACCGTGGGGTTGCCGGTGCGGTGGTAGGTCAGCGTGCCGCCGGGCCGCACAATCAGGTTGCCGGTCACGTCGAGCGCGCCGGACGAACCGCCGTCACCGACCCGAAGTTCGCCCTGGCCGATTTCAAGCCGGTTCAATTCGGCGAAGGAACTGATCACCGCGGTGCCGCCGCCGGTGATGAACAGCGAGTGCCCGCCGCTGAGGTCGGAGTCGGAACCGGCCATCAGCGTGCGCCCCGGAGCGATGCCCCAGGTCTGGTCCGCATCGAGCGCGAGGTTGGCGATCGTCAGGTCGCGCTGGGCGTTGAGCATGTCGATGCCGAGCGCGCCCACCGTGAGCGAATCGCCGAAGCCGGGGTTGTCGACCACGATCGGGCTGGCGCCGGTGGTGACGCGGAGCCCGCCGACCTGCAGCGGGCCACCGGTGTCCATCGAGCCGGCTTGGGCGAAGTTGTTGTTGAACAAGGCCACGGCATCGGCCGTGGGGGCGTTGCCACCCAGCCATGAGCCTCCCTGGTCGAGCGTTTGCAGGTTGTCGGACTTCTCAACCACATTGACCGTCTGGTCCAGTCCCAGCCCGGCGAGTCCGAGGCCGTAAACCGCCATCACGTCAGACGCGGACAGGGCCCGCTGCCAGACGTTGATCTCATCCATCATGCCGTCCCAGCGGCGGTCGCCGCCGGCGTTGCCGCGGTGGCGGCCGAAGTTCAGCGATCCGAAGTCAAGGCTGGCGGTTGGTGCGCTGAGGCTGCCGAGGAACTGGCCGTTGACGTAGATGGACGCGGTGGTGGTGGCGCCGTCGCTGCTGAAGCTGTGGGCCACGTGATGCCATGCATAGGGTGCCAGCGGTCCGGCGGAGACCGAGTTGGCGACCGTTGTGTTGATGTAGGCGGTGTAGTCGCCCGCGGATGTCGGCCCCCAGGAGACGTCGTAGTCGACCGAAGCCTCAAACACGAAAGGCCGGGCGTCAGCCGGCCCCGAGGGCGTCAACTGGTGCCAGGTCGAGATGGTGAAGTTGGGGCCGAGGTCGGCGGTTCCAACCGGCACCCGCAGCGCGTCGCCGCGGGTGTTGACCAGGTTCAGAGCGTTGCCCGCGATCAGATTCGAACGGTCGCTGATGGCCCCGCCCTTGTCGAAGTTCGGGCTGCCGCCAAAACCGGGGCCGGAGGGGTTGGTGCCTCCTTCGAAGCTGCCGCCGGGCGTGTTGTTGATCAGCGGCAACGCGTCGAACCCGGTGACACCCGGCGCCTGGTTGGCGAGGCCGGCGCTGCCGGTTTGCTCGAAATTGTAATACACCAGCAGGTCGGCAAGGCTGAGGAATACCGTGTCATCGGCCCGCGCCTGGTCCGCACGCACGGTCAGCAACAGCAGGGCCAGCAACCCGGCGATGGTCCAACGGAGGCGTCGACGCGGGGCCTCGACAACAGTCGCCTGGGAGAACAAAGAAGGTTGGTTCATGGCAGCAGAAGTTTGAAGGAACGGGTGCCCGGCACCGCTCGGCGAACGACGTCCGTGGTCACGTTTCGATCATGCACTCAGGCCGCCGAAGTTGACACGGGAGAAACGTGGCAATGTCGTAACAGGGTAATATGACGATTTCGTTGCGTTCTCGCTTGACCCTGTTGACATGGGATCAACCAGAAGGTCAGACGTCGGCACCCGCCAATCCCCCCCGCCAATCCCCCGGCAAATGCCGGCCGCAGTCCGCCCTTGATCCGCGGTCGACCGGGCGGACAGTGGAAGATGATCTGGAGCCGTCGTCATTGGCTGGCCGGGCTGGCTGCCTCCTGCGGGCTCAACCTCCCGCGCCATGGGGCCGGCGCCGCCGGGTCCGATCTCAATCCGGCGCCATCGCCCGACGTCGGGGTGCTCCCGCACTGGACGGTCGTGCGCCGCCCTGCCGAATTCGAACTGGCAGCCGGCGCGCGCGCCTTCGAGCTGGTCTGCCGGCGCGGCTACTCGCAGGTCGATCTCACGGTGGTGATCTTCGATCGGCGGCTGGCCACCTTGCAGGTGATCGACGCCGGCGCCTTCAACGTGCGCAACGCGCCCGACGCAGCGGTGGTGGCCGATGCCATTGCGGTGGTCAACGGCGGCTATTTTGATCCCCAGTTCGAGCCGGTCGGCCTGCAGATGACCAACGGCCATGCCACCGGCCGGTGGGTCGGCGACAGCAGCCTGCTGGGCGGCGCCGTGGCGGTGCGCAACGGCCTGCCACTGCTGCTGTGGCGCGCCGAGGTGGTCGAGCCGGAGAGCTTTGGCGAACTGCTGCAAGCGGGGCCCCGGCTGGTGCACAACGGCCAGCCGATCGACGGGTTCCGCAACGACCAGGCCCGCCCGCGCACGTTCGTCGCCACCGATTCCGGTCATGCCTGGGCGGTCGGCATCGCCCGCAGCTCCACCCTTGCCAACCTGGCCGAGCTGCTGGCCACACCCGACATCCTGCCCGGCGTGACCGTCAATCGTGCGCTCAACCTGGACGGGGGCCGCTCCAGCACGCTCTGGTTCACCTCCAACACCGGCATCCGCCGCCACCATCCGCACGCGGCCAGGGTGCGCAACTACCTCGCCGTGGTGCCCGCGGTGGCCGAATGACCGCTCCGGCTTCACCGCGCCCCGTCCTCGATTGTCCCCGCGCCGCGCAGGCGCGCCTTTGGCATTGCCGCCGGCACCCCACCGGTGTATCAATGCCGGTCACTTGGTTAACCAACCCGAACTAATTCCACGTCATCCCCATGGCCGTTCCCGCCACCAACATCCGCAAAGGTCAGTGCATCAAATTCGGCAACGAAACCGGCATCATCCTCGACACCGAGCACCGCACGCCGGGCAAGGGCAACGCCCTGATGCTGGCCACCGTGCGCTCGCTGCAGAGCGGCAAGAGCAAGACCGTGCGCTTCGCCTCGTCGGAGAAGGTCGAGGTCATCCCGGTCGACCGCCAGAAGCTGGAATACAGCTACAGCGATCCCGGCGGCCACTACTTCATGGACCCGAACAGCTATGAAACCGTGGCCCTGCCGGACGAATTGCTGGAGGAAGCCAAGGATCTGCTGGTGGAAAACCTGGAGGTCGAGGTGCTGTTCGTCGAGGGCAACCCCGTCAGCGTCGACCTGCCGGCGTCGGTGGACCTGGAAGTGACCGAGACATCCGAAGGCCTCAAGGGCGACACCGCCAACAACCCGACCAAGCCGGCCACGCTGGAGACCGGCTTGATCGTGCAGGTGCCCCTGTTCATCAAGGTGGGCGACCGCCTTCGCATCGATTCCCGCACCAGCAAATACATGAGCCGGGTCAACTGACCCGCAGCGGCCATCCGGCACCATGAGCCAGGGCCCACGCCAACCCTCCCGCAGTCGATCCGCCGCCGGCACGGGCACGTCGGCCGGACAGCGCGGCGCAGGCACCGGCG
>SKLO01000069.1 GCA_007123195.1 Verrucomicrobiales bacterium
CCAGTTCCTGGTCCTCGAGCCCGTAGCTGCCGAGTCGCTCGATCTCCTCGCTCAACACGGCCTGGACTTCGTCGACCCGCCCGGGATCTGTGCCCACGTAGAAGTAGAACAATCCGCCTCGCAGGCCGATGAACTGGGTCGCGCCCACGTAGTAGGCCAGGCCCATCTCCTCGCGGATGCGGTTGAACAGGCGCGACGCCATGTCGCTGCACGCCTCGTCCAGCAGGTCCGCCACCACACGATCAGGCGAGGCCAGGCCGGGCGCCGGAAATCCGACCACCAGCACCGCTTGTTGTTTGGGCAAGGTGAGGTCGTGGAGCGCCCCCGCCTCCGCTGCCGACCGGACGACCGCCGGGGCGGCGTCGGCAAAGGCACGCCGGCCGGCGGCCAGACCCTCGGTCGCGGCGATGACCTCGTCAATCACCGCTTCGGGATCGATGTCACCGATCACGGCGACCACGCCGTTGGCGCCCACCGCAAGCTGCTGCTGGTAACCGCGCAGCGAATCAGGAGTGAGCCGCGGGATCGATTCGCTGCGGCCGAACCGGGTGTGGGCATAGGGATGATCACCGAACATCCGCCGCCGCAATTCCTCGCCGGCCAGAAACATCGGCTGCTCGCGACGGTCGCTGAGCGCGGCCAGCATGGCCTTTTTCTCGCGCTCGACCGCATTGGCGGGAAATTCCGGCGCGGTGAGCACGCGGCCGACCACATCGACCGCCAGCTTCCAATCCGCCGCCAGCACGCTGGAGGACACGAAAAAGCTGTTGTTGCCGCTGCCGCTGCTGATGTCGCCGCCGCGGTCCTCGATGGTTTCGGCCAGTTGTTCGGCGGACCAGCCGCCGGCGCCCTTGAGCAGGCTGCGGCTGTGCAGGCGGGCCAGCCCGGCGGTCTCCGGCTGTTCGGCCAGCAGGCCGCCGAGGAAGGCGCTGTGCACGGCCGCAAGCGGCAGGCGGCGGTCGGCGCGAATCAGCAGCGTGAGCCCGTTCGGCAGCGACACCCGGCGGATTTCGTCGGCCTTCACCCGCCCCCGGCCCAGGCGCGCTGGCGGGGGAAAGTCGCTTGGTTCGAGGGTGATCTCGGTCACGGTCTCCAGATCCAGATAGGTCCGCGCCACCCGCGTCACGTCCTCGGCCAGCACCCGGTTCAGCCGGCGCAGGTAATCGCGGCCGGCGCAGACGGTGCCGGTGGCCAGCCAGCTGTCGCCAACGCTGCTGGCGATGCCGCGGGCGGACGTGAGTTCATGCAGGGCGTCCGCCAGCGCCTGGGCGCGCGCCTTGGCCACCTCCTTTTCGCTGATGCCGCCGTCGCGCAGCAGGCCGATTTCCTCCTGCAACGCCGTGGTCAGCAGGTCACGCTGGCCGGGATCGCACTCGGCCTGGACCACCAGCAGGCCGTTTTCCCGCAGCACATAGGTGCCGGAGCCGATCTGATGGGCCAGTTCCCGACCGTCACGCAGCTTGGCATACAGGCGCGAGCTGCGCCCCTGGCCGAGCGTGGCCGCGAGCACGTCGAGCACCGGCACGTCGGGATGGAACTGGCCGGGCGTCTGCCAGCTCCAGCACAGCTTGGTCAGCTCGGTCGGAAACCCCCGGCGAGCCCGGCGGGGACCGATCTGCGGCGGCTCGGCAGCCACCCAGACCGGGTTGGCATCACCCCGGCGGGCGTCCTTGAACTCCTCGTTCAGCTGGCTCACCACCTGATCGCCATCGACCGGCCCGGCGACCGAGAAAAACATCCGGTTGGGCGCGTAGTGGTGGCGGTAAAATCCAACCACGTCATCGCGGGTCAGGCGATTGAACACGTCGAGATGACCGATCACCGGGTGCCGGCAGGGATGCTCGCGAAAGGCGGTCTCGAACAACAGCCGCGACATCTCCGAGTCGGGATCGTCGAAGCCCATGGCGAACTCGCGGCGGATCACGTCCTGCTCGCGCGCCAGGTCCTCGGGATCAAAGCGCGAATTCTGCAGCATGTCGGCGAGCACGGTCAACGCCACGCCGACGCCCTCCTCGGGCGTGTCGATCCAGTAGACCGTGCGATCGAACGAGGTGTAGGCGTTGACGTAGCCGCCGACGTCCTGGATCTCGCGTGCGATGTCGTTGCAGCCGCGCTTCTTGGTGCCCTTGAACAGCATGTGCTCGACCAGGTGCGACACTCCGGCGCCGAGCAGGCGGCCCTCGTGCATGCTGCCGACGCGCACCCAGGCCTGCACACTGGCCACCGGTGCCTCCGGATCCTCGTGGATCAGCACCTCGAGGCCGTTGTCCAGCAATTCAATCCGGACATCGAGATCGGGCACACTCAGTCCGTCGACAGGGGGCGGCACGGGGTTGTTCTTGGGCAGGTCGGTCATGTGAAATAAATAACGTCAGCAACGGGAGGGGCGCCCATCCGGCGCCGGGAATCGGCGCGGGATCGCCAGCCCCTCCGGCTTCGGCCACCAACCGCCCCCCGTCAAGCAGGCCGGGGCGGCGAGGCCGGGATCAAGCCCCGAATCGGCAGGTCAACCGCAAGATTGGGCGAAGCGGCGGGCCTCCGCCGTCAGGAAGCGGTCGCGTCAGCCGCGGTCAGCCCCTTCAAACGCCCCTTGGCCGGGCGGCGGGATGTCGGCAGGAACGGGTCGGTGAAGGCCCGCTCGAAGTCGTAGAGGCCGCGGAAATCCTCCCGCGCATCCGTGGGGCTGCGGCCGAACACCCCCTGCTCGATCAGGTTGAAGACGATTTGCCCGATGTCCTCGCAGCGGTGGATGCCCCACTCCTGAAGCACCGTCAAGGCCATCGGCCCGAATTCCTGCAGCGCCAGCAGGCGGAACCCCTCCAGCACCTCCTGGCCGCTCACGTGGCGGTCCTGAATGCCGGGTTCGGAACGGGTTTTCTTGATGGTGAAGTCAAGCGCGTCGCGCACGAACACATAGCCGTCGCCGTGATAGCGCGGGTCCTGCTCGATCGCAGCGGCCACCGCCGATTCAAAGTCTATCTTTGCCATGATCCGTCTCAGCTCCGGCGGTCCTCGGTCGGCCCCGAAAGCAGCCCCATCATAGCCGCTGCCACGGCGGATGCAAGCCCCGGGGCACCGGGCTCGGCGATGGGCGTGATTCGTTCGTCCGGAGAAAGAAAAAAGGCGGGCCGCGCTTGCGCGCGACCCGCCCGGTTGCGGCACCCGATTTTCCTGCCGAACCCCCGATCAAAAGGGACCGGGGAGGCATCGGGCGCGTCGATCATCCATGCGCCGAAAGGCGTTCAACCCGGTAGCCGCCGCGCGCGCGGTCGCGCACATACATGAAGGCGAACACCAGGGCGATAATGGCCGCGATCGGAGTGATGATCCTCAACGCACGCTGGCCGCCGAAGGCCTCGGCCGGGCTGAGGATCTGGCCGGCCTGCGCCACCGATCCATCATCGATTGGCACACCGCCGATCTCGCGCAGCGCCACCGGCACCGCGGTGCCGACGATGCGCTCGTCGTTCTCCTCGACATCCGCGATCGCAGCCTCAATCAGAGGCAACGCGCGCTCGATGTCTTCCGGACGATAAGCGATGCCTTGCTCAAGAATGTCCTCGGGGGTCAGATCCTTGATCTGCTCAAGCCGCTCGGCAAACGCCTGCTCGGCCTGACGCAGGACACTGATCGTCTCGCCCCGACGCTCTTCCTCGTCCAGATACTTTGAAATCTGCACATCGGCAATCTGACCGATGTAAGGGGTGCCGACGAAACCGGCCACGCCGAGGCCAACCCCCATGGTCAGGATGATCCCGAGGGAACCGGTGTGCGGCAGCCGCTCGCTGACCAGACCGACGATCGTCGGGAAGAAGAAGGCCACACCGACGCCGAAGCAGGTCGCCGCCAGGAACGCCATGAACCCACCTTGGGCGCCGGAATAAAGCAGCAGCGCCAGACCAGTGACCACACCGGCGAAGCACAGCATCCCGGGGGGCGAGAGCCGCTCCACAAAGGCACCCGCAAACACACGCAGCAGGATCATGATCACGCTGGTCCAGGCCATCAGCAGGATGGCGGCCCCGCCAAGTCCGGCTTGGGCGAAGATCTCGGGAATCCAACGGCCGGAACCCAGCTCGATGCACATCGCCAAACCGAGCATGAGCATCAGCACATACATCAGCGGGCTGGTCAGCGTGGCCTTGAACATCTGGCTCACCGGAAGCCCGGACTCGCCATACTCGGTCTTCGGGAACTTCTGCGGCAGCACCAGATAGCCGTAAATCAGGATCGGGATGTAGATGATGCCCAGCTGGAAGGTCCAGTGGAACATGAAGCCATCAAGCTGGTTCAGACCGTAGCCGATCAAGCTCCCGCTCAGAATCCCGATCGGGAAAAAGGCGTGGAACAGGTTCAGCTTGGTGGTCTTGTCCTCCGGATACAACGCCGTGGTCAGCGGGTTGCCGGCCACCTCGATCATGCCGTTGCCGACGCCGAGCAGGCCGACGCCGAAAAGGAGCACCCAGTAGGCGTTCGGATCGCCGCGCATGAAAAACGCGGACAACACCAGCGTCAGCCCGAGCAGGTGCCCGAGGAACGCGGCCACCGTGCCCATCCGCATGCCGTATTTCTCCAAACCCGGCCCGATCAGCAACAACGAGAAGGTCATCGCACCGATGCCGGTGCCCGCAATCATGCCGACCTGGGCGTTGGTGAGAATGAACTCGGCCTTGAACTGGCCGAGGACGTTGGCGATCAGGGCGAATTGCGCCCCGGTGGGGATGAGTGCGAGGCAGATGCCCGCGAACAATCGTTTGCGGGCGGTGTCGTCAAGTGATGATGCAGTCATGGGTTACAAGCGTGAGGTTTTCGTGAGGTTTTCGTAAGGCTTTGGACCTGGGGTTCTAGCTGGTCAACCAGTGAGCGGAACCACGAACATCTCCGCGTCACCCGGCAACGGCGGGCATTATTCAACCGGGAGCGTGATTCTGACAAGTGGAAAAACCAAACGATCAGCCTTCAATGCCAA
>SKLO01000376.1 GCA_007123195.1 Verrucomicrobiales bacterium
TCGATCACCAGGTAGAGCGCGTGACGGGCGCGCGTCATGGCCACGTAAAGCAGGCACAGGTTCTCGATGCAGCTGCGGTCGGAGTCGATCACGTGCTGGCGCTCGAGCCGCGGTTCAAGCGAGCGCAGGCGGCTGTTGCTGCCGGCGAAGATCCATTCGATCCGGTGGGCGGCGTCGCGCGCCGTGGTCAGCAGCTGGCCCGAACTGCGCGCCGTGTCGAGCCCCTGTCCTTGGAGTTCGGGCAGGATGACGAGGTCGAATCCCAGTCCCTTGGAAGCGTGCACGGTCATCACCTGAATGCCGCCCGGCACCGATTCCGCCGGCGCGTCGGCGGCGCGTGCGAACGCCAGGAACTCGCTCACCGAGCGGCTGCCGGTGCGGTCGAAGCGGCGCGCCAGCTCCACCACGCCGAGGCCGCGCCGGCGGTTGAACGGGTCGCTCGCCCCGTCGTCACCGTCACCGCCGGCGGCCGGCAGCAGGTGGTCGAGCCAGCGCCGCAGGGTGACCTCGAAGCCGTG
The DNA here is from genome assembly GCA_007123195.1 of Verrucomicrobiales bacterium. GTDB lineage: Bacteria > Verrucomicrobiota > Verrucomicrobiia > Verrucomicrobiales > SKLO01 > SKLO01. The sequence goes on from SKLO01000376.1 coordinate 519, forward strand.
GCGCTGGACGTCGCGCCAGACCGTGGTGGCGAGCCGGGCGGGAGTCCAGCGCGGCGGCCCGCCGGGGTTTGTGGTTGAGTCAGGACCGGCGGCCGGGCCGGCGCCGGCGGCGATCGGCGGGCACATCCTGACACGCTGCCAGGAGTAGCGGTCATCGGGGTTGGCGGCGAGGGTGAGCAGGTGCAGCAACACCCGGCCGGTCTCGTTGTCGGTGGCCACCGAGTCGCGGCCGACCGCGGTCACGGGCAGGCGGCCGCCGCTTTCGCGGCGCAACCAGCGGGTCAGGTCGCGCACGTCGTCGTTCCTGCGGACCAGCACCGCGCAGGAGCGCCCGGTCAGGTGGGGGCGGGTTTGCTCGAGCAGCTCGAGCACCACCCGCCAGCGCCGGGTCTCGTCGGCTTCCTGCGGTTCGCCGCCGGGCTGCAGCACCGCCGCGTAGCCGGGGTGTTTTTTCAGCGGCGGCGCGCTCTCGTGCGTCACCCAGGCCTGGTTCCAGACCCGCGAGACACCCTCACCGAACATCGAATGCAGGCCCGAGCCGGGGCCGAACACGCGGTTGACCAGCCCGGCGATGGCGGGCCGGTAGCGGTAGGACAGCGGCAGGGTCGACTGCGGCAGGCGCGGCCGGCCGCCCTGGTTGTAGTGCTCGCGCACCGAGTGGAACAGTTCCGGGGCGGCGCCGCGCCAGCCGTAGATCGACTGCTTCAGGTCGCCGACGTAGAACAGCGTGCGCTGGTCGCTGGCGTCCTGCACCACCTCGTCGACCAGGTTCTGCAGCGTGCGCCATTGCACCAGGCTGGTGTCCTGGAACTCGTCCAGCATCCAGTGGTCGAAGCGGGCGTCGAGCCGGTAGTCGATCTTGAGCCGGCCCTCGCCGTCGTCGTACTGACTGAGCACCAACCCGTTTTGTCCTGACAACAGCACCAACACGTCGCTGAACGTCAGCCGGCCGCGCGCCCGCAGCTCGGTCTCGTAGCCGCGCTCGTAGGCCGCCAGCACGCGGCCGATGCCGACGGTCGACTGCAGGCGGCGCTCCCACTCGGGCCACACGCACCACAGCGCCAGTTCGCGCAGCATGCCGCCGAGCAGGGGATCGAGCTTGACCTTGTGGCGGTCGATGGTGACCTCGACCGGCCGCTGTCCGAGGTCCGCCCAGGTGGCGAACAGCTTGTCGAACACGAACGTCATGTCCTTGCTGAACGGGGCTCCCGGGACGCGGGCGCGGAGGTCTTCGACCAGGCTCTCGAATCGCGCGCGCGACTTGTCGTGCATCCCGGTGGCCTCCAGCTCGCGCGCGAGGCGGTCGATGGCCTTGACGGGATCGAATCCGGCCGGCGGCTGCCAGGGGCATTGCCCGCCCCACAGCTGCAGCACCGGATTCCAGCGGGCCTCGTCGGGCGCGTCGAGCCAGGTGTCGTGGCCGCGGCGCACCAGGTCCATCACGAAGCTCACCGCCGAGCGCTCCTCGCTGCCGAAGCTGGCGAGGTCGATGGCACGCAGGAACCGTGCGCGCTGGTCCTCGTCCTGGCGCGGGTCGTCGAGCACCGCCATCAGCACCCGCTGACGCTCCTGGTCCGCCAGCGCGGTGTCGACCATCTCCGGCGGCGCCTCGAGGCCGAGTTCAAACGGATACGCCTGGACCACCCGGAAGCAGAAGCTGTCGAGCGTGGTCAGCATCAGCCGGGGCATCGACTGCAGCAGGCGCCGCAGCATGGCGAGGCAGTCGCCGGCCGTGAGGCCGGGTTCGCCGATGCCCTCCTGCAACCTGGCGAGGCCCGCCGGCTGCAGGAACGCGCGCGCGAGCAATTGCACGATGCGCTCGAAAAACTCGCCGGCGGCGGCGCGGGTGAATGTCAGGGCGACGATGCGCTCGGCGCTGGCGCCGGTGCGCAGCAGCTTCAGGTAGCGCATGGCGAGGGCCTCGGTCTTGCCGCAGCCGGCATTGGCGATGATGACCTCGTGGCCGATGTGCGGTGGCGTGGCGGGAAGGGACGGCTGGGACATGTCGGTTCGGCGTCGGGGCGTGGCGGGACGGGGCGGGCGAGGGGATGCGGCTGGCGGGCTTCAGCGCCGGCCCTCGGCGAGGGTGCGCGGGTTGACCTCCACGTTGGCCGTGTGGCGGGGCGGTGCCTGGCCGGGTCGTGGCATGTAGTGGAACACGCGCGAGGAGTCTTCACCGGGTTGACCGGCGCGGACCCACAGGTTGACCGCGAGGTGGCGGCCGTCGGGCGACGGCAGCGGGTCGTCGTCGCCCACCGGCTGCATCTCCAGCTCGACCCGGTTGGGGCCGTTGTTCAACCCGCCGATGACGATGAAGTGGACGCTGCCGTCGTTGACCTCGGGGTAGCGGTAGCCGTTGATTTCGGCGGTGACGCGGTAGCCGTGGGCGAACACCTGCAGCATGGCGACGTTTTCCGGCGGATCGCACAAGGGGGGCGTTTCCGGTTTGGCCTTGTCGAACCTGAAGGCCGGTTCGGCCAGCGCCGAGTAGTCGAGGTTCATGAACTGGCGCCGCCAGTCGGGCCGGTTCTCCAGCGACACATGGGCAATGCCGTCGATCGCCCATCCGTCTGGTCCCTGGTGGAACACGACGTGCATGAGGTCCTGCGGGGTGGCGGGGTCCGGGGCGCTGACCGGATCGTAGTGCAGCTGGCCGAAGAACGTCAGCCGGGCGGTGCCGGTGCCGAGCCGGACGTCGACGATGCGCAGCGGGCCGAGCTGGGGCGGGGCCTGGATCACCTGGAACAGCGCGTCGGGATAGGCGCCCCCGTTGGACACGATCTCGTTGTGGACCTGGTGACGGCGGTGCTCGGAGGTCGTGGCCTGCCACTGCCCGGCGTGACGGCGGAGGATCGCCGAGCGCCAGGCGCTGTAAACGTCCCGCAACTCGCCCAGCAGCTGCCCGCGCTCGGCGTCGGTCATCCCGCCGTAGCTGGGGGCGGCCCCGGTGGCCGGCTGCTGGCCGCGGGCGTTGCCGGGGCCGGCCATGGGGCCGGGGGCAGGGGCGATCATGGCCAGCGAGGCCAGCAGGATGATGACCGCGGCCGCCGGGGCTCCGCGGCTGGAGGGAGCGCTGCGGGCCGGGGCCGGGCGCGGGCTGTCGTTGGGGCTGGCGGGCGGCTGGACCATGGGGAATTGAGCAGGCAAACCCGAAATCCACCAAGCGAAAACGTTTCAGATGTGCGAAATTGTTGGCGCCGGGCATGAATCGGGCGAGTGTGGCGCAGCCTTCGAACCGCCAAGCATGACATCATGGAGCAGCCACCGAGCCCCCGCGCTGGACCGCAACCGAGAGTTGCTGGATCAGGCCGTGGGCGCCGTTTACAAGCAGGCCGGGCCGGTGGAGCTGCAGGCATTTCTGTATGGTTATGACGCCGATGCGCCGCCAGTGCTTGCGCGGCCGGCGATCGCGTTTTTCCACAGCAGCGGCTGGGATCAGGGCAACGTCAGCCAGTTCGCGCCCCACGGCATGTATTTTGCCGAGCGCGGCGTGGTGACGGCGTTGTTTGACTACCGGATGCGCAACCGCGACGGCACCAGCCCGTTGGAAGCCATTGCCGACGCGCGCTCGGCGATTCGCTGGCTGCGGCTGCATGCGCCGACCCTGGGGATCGACTCGACCCGGATCGTGGCCGGCGGCGCCGCGGCCGGTGGTCATCTGGCGGCCTGTGCCGCCCTGCTCGATGAATTCGACGAGCCGGGCGAGGATTTGACGCTGTCGTGCAAGCCGGACGCGCTGCTGCTGTTCAATCCGGTGCTGGACGTGTCGAAGAAGGGCTTCGGGCTCGACCGGTTCCCCGACCCGCGCCTGGCCAAGCGGGCCAATCCATTGCGGCATCTGAGGCGCGGGGCGCTGCCGCCGACGGTGATTTTCCACGGCACCGGCGACCGCGTGGTGCCGGTGACCGGATCGCAGGCGTTCGCCCGGCGCGCGCGCTGGCGGCGCTGTCCGTGTGAGTTGGTCGAGTTCGAGGGCCAGGGGCACGGGTTCTGGAATTTCAACGTCAGCCCCGAGCACTACGAAGCCACGGTGGACACCTCCGAGCGGTTCCTGTTGGAGCACCGGTTGCTGCCCTGAGCCGCTGCCCGCCGCCGGGGACGGGCAGCCTGATCCCTCTGACCATCGCCATGCAGCCGAGGACCAGAAGACCCCAGAAGATCACCGTGGGTGAGTTCTTCGAGCATCACCGCGCCGAGCTGGGGCTGCGGTTGCTGGGCACCGAGGTGGGCATGGAGCGCGAGATCAGCGAGCCCACCATCAACCGCCCGGGGCTGGCGCTGGCGGGTTTTTTGACCTACTTCGCCTACCGCCGGATCCAGGTGATCGGCAACTCCGAGCGCTCCTACCTGCTCAGCCTGAGCGAGGGCGACTGCATTGGCCGGTGGCAGCCGCTGCTGGGCAGGCGCATTCCCTGCATCGTCGTCGCCCGCGGCA
>SKLO01000265.1 GCA_007123195.1 Verrucomicrobiales bacterium
GAGTGAACTGGCACTGGCCATCAGCCACCCAGCACCCAACATCCTCCGCAAGGCCGGGGTAAGGCGATGGGTCGGCAGCGCCAACCAGTCGCAACCCATGCGGGGCGGGCGCGTTCCCACTCGGCGACGAGTTGGCGACACCAGATGTCGATGACGGGCGGCCAGGCGCGCTCGTGGGAAGCCGGACTTGGGCGTATCGGTCCCGAAGGGCAGTTGCGCACCGCCATGCACGGCGTATGACCAACGCCGCCTCGTGCCCCCGCCCCGGCGCGAGCACCGGCTGACCGCCTCACTCTCCGTTCGACCGTGGCTCGCCAGCGGCCCGGCTCAATACACGTCGCGGCGGTAGCGCTTGGCGTCCTTCATGGCCTGGATGTAGTCAGCGGCTTGTTCCTCGGTCTTGCCACCGGCCCGCTCGACGATCTTGTGCAGCGCGCGGTCGACATCCACCGCCATGCGCGACGCGTCGCCGCAGACATAGAAGATCGCGCCTTGCTCGAGCCAGTCGAACAACTGGTCGGCGGCTTCCAGCATGCGGTGCTGGACATACAGCTTGGTCTCCTGATCGCGCGAGAACGCGGTGTCGATCCGGTCGAGCGTGCCGTCGGCCAGGTAGCTCTCGAACTCGTCCTTGTAGAAGTAACAATGCTCGCTGTGGGTCTCGCCGAAGAACAGCCAGGCCTTGCCCTTGGCGGACGTGGCGCGACGCTCCTGCAGGAACGCCCGGAACGGCGCGATGCCGGTGCCGGGACCGCACATGATGATCGGCGTTTCCTCCTCCGGCTCGGGCATGCGGAAGCCCTTGCCCGGGGAGATGAAGCACGGGATCTCGGTCGATTCGTCAATGCGCTCCGCCAGCCAGGTCGAGGCCACGCCCTTGCGGCTGCGGCCGTGGCTGTCGTAGCGCACCGTGGCCACGGTCAGGTCCACCTGGTCCGGCCGGGCGCGCAGGCTTGACGAGATGGAATACAGTCTGACCACCAGCTTCTGCAGGGTGCCCACCAGTTCCTCCAGCTCGAATTTCACACTGGGCGCCGCCATCAGCAGGTCGATCAGTTCCTGCCCCCAAAGGTAGCTCTCGAGGTCCTTCTCGCGGCCCGGCTCCATCAGCCCGGCCAGTTCACTCTCCGGACCGGCCTTTTCCGCGAACGCACGGAGGAATTTTTTCCCCGGTTGGGTGATGGCGTAGTCGGTGATCAGAGCCTCGCGCAGCGGTTTGGGAGCCTTGTCATTGCCCGGCACCATCTCGCTGCCGTCGGCCCCGAGCACCTGGAGCAGGTCGTCGACCAGGTCCGGATCGTTCTGCGGCAGCACCGCCAGCGAGTCGCCCGGCAGGTATTCCATGCCCGAGCCCTGCAACGAAAATTCGTAATGCCGGGTGTGCTTGGGCGCGCCGGCACCGGTCAGGTCGTAGGCGCGGGCCAGGCGGGCGATGCAGGGGTTCTTGCGGTTGTAGACTGGTTTTGAAGCAGTGGCGCTCATGAATCGATGGAACGGAAGCTGCCGGCCGGGAACCGAACAAATCCCCTGGCCAGCAGGAACCGGACCGGCACCTGTAGGGAGATGCGCCCGGCTGTCAAGTTGCGGTCGGCAGCAGCGGCCACCTGCGACCGGAGACGGAAGTGCTGGCGCGGGGGGGGCTTTGGTGTCAGACTCGCCGTTGTCCGTTCGCGCCCGTCCATCCATCCCGACCACCGCCGTGCCCGCCGCCGTCACCATCGTCCGTCCCCGCCAGGTCCGCCAGCTGCCGGCCGATCTGCGGTTGTCCGACGGGACCCCGCCCAAACCGCGCCAGCTGGGCAGCCGGGTGTTGATCGGCTGGCGCGAGTGGCTGGCGCTGCCGGACATCGGCATCCCGGGAATCAAGGCCAAGATCGACACCGGGGCGCGCTCCTCGGCGCTCCACACCCACGACTACCAGATCGAGGAGGTCGACGGCCAACCCTGGGTCCGTTTCCACCTGCACCCGCTGGTGCACCGCCCCGATGTCGAACTGACCTGCCGCGCCGAAGTGGTGGCGTTTCGTGCGGTCAAGGACTCCGGCGGCCACATCGAGCAGCGCCCGTTCATCCGCACCCACGCGGTCATGGCCGGCATCGAATGGCCGGTGCTGCTGAGCCTTACCAACCGCGAGGCGATGAAGTTCCGCATGCTGCTCGGGCGCACCGCCATGGCCGGTCGATTCGCGGTTGACGCCGGGCTGTCCTACGTGGTGAGTCGGTCCCTGAGCCAGGTCTACCCGTGACCGCCGGCCGCCTGCCAGCCACACCCGCTTCCAACGCTCCTATCTGCCCCTGATTCATGAAGATCGGCATTCTGTCCCGCAACCGCAGACTTTACTCGACCAACAGCCTGGTCACGGCCGCCGAGGCCCGTGGCCACGAGGTGAGGGTGATCAACTACGTGAAGTGCAGCATGAACATCACCAGCCACCGGCCGCAGATTTTCCTCGGGGCCGACGCGCTGGAGGGGTTCGACGCGGTGATCCCGCGCATCGGCGCCTCGCAGACCTTCTTCGGCACCGCGGTGGTGCGGCAGTTCGAGATGATGGGCGTCTACAGCCTCAACGAGTCGGTCGCCATCTCGCGTTCGCGCGACAAGCTGCGCAGCCTGCAACTGCTGGCCCGGCGCGGCGTCGGCCTGCCGGTCACCGGCTTCGCCCGCGACCCCGAGGCCACCGGCCACCTGATCAAGATGTGCGGCGGCGCGCCGCTGGTGATCAAGCTGCTCGAGGGCACCCAGGGCATGGGCGTGGTGCTGGCCGAGACCAACAAGGCGGCTGAGAGCGTGATCGAGGCCTTCCGCGGCCTCGACGCCAACATCCTGGTCCAGGAGTTCATCGCCGAGGCCAAGGGCGCCGACATCCGTTGCTTCGTCATCGGCGACAAGGTGGTGGCCGCCATCAAGCGCCAGGGGGCCGAGGGCGAGTTCCGCTCCAACCTTCACCGCGGCGGCCACGCCAGCGTGATCAAGATCACCCCCGAGGAACGATCGGCCGCCACCAGGGCGGCCAGGATCATGGGCCTCAACGTGGCCGGCGTGGACCTGCTGCGCGCGAACCACGGCCCGGTGGTCATGGAGGTGAACTCGTCACCCGGCCTCGAGGGCATCGAAACCGCCACCGGCAAGGACGTCGCCGGTCAGATCATCCAGTTCATCGAGAAAAACGCGCCACTCGGCAAAACCCGCACCCGTGGCAAGGGCTGACCCGGCCCCCGCGGCAGCCGCTCTCCACGCCGCACCCTCCGCCCCGACCCGTATTTCTCATGGCCCACCGCTTCGATCACCTGCAGCGCGTCGAGTTCTCCGACACCGACATGGCGGGCATCGTGCATTTCTCCATGTTCTTCCGCTACATGGAACGGGCCGAGCACGCGTTCTACCGGTCGCTCGGCTTCAGCGTGTTCGAGCAGGATCCCGATACCGCCGAGCGCCGGGTGGGCTGGCCGCGCGTGCATGCCTCGATGGACTACCGCGCGCCGCTGCGGTTCGAGGAACGCTTCCGGGTGGAGTTGTGGGTGCGCGAAGTGCGCCGCAGCACCATCCGCCATGGTTTTCGATTCATCGGGCTCAAGCCGGCCGGCGATCACGACGGCGACGGGGCAGGGGACGTTGACAGCCTGATCGACGACGGCCTGCGCGCCCGCGGCGAGCTGGTGGTCGCCTGCGTGCGCAAGAACGCCGATGGCCGCATGCAGGCGGTCGAGTTGCCCGACCACGTGCGCCGCTGCCTGGAGCCGGCCCCTGACGACGAATGGAACCAGGCGTTTGGACCCTGAGGCAATCGGCGGTTAGAATGCCGCCGCCCGGCCCGTGCTCAATGGTGCCGCTGTTTCGACCCGCCGCCCGGCAGGATGGGATGGACAATGTGAACAACCGAATGTGAATGCAACAACCTCTGGAAAATCGATGACTTGGCTGTGGTTTGCTCTGATGACGGTCGCCTGTTGGGGCGTGTATGGCGTGCTGTTGCACATTGGACAGGTCAACATGGCCGATCCGGCGCAGGGGCGCTACAAGGCGTTCCTGCTGGTCGGCATCGCCTACTTTGTCACCGCCGTGGTGGCGCCGCTGGTGCTGCTGGTGTGGAACGGAGCCTCGTGGCAGTTCTGGACCTATCCCACCAAGGGCATCGTCTGGAGTTTCATCGCCGGCATCATGGGCGCCGCCGGAGCCTTCGGCGTGCTGCTGGCGTTCGGTGCCAAGGGCTCGCCCGCGGCGGTGATGTCGATCGTGTTCGCCGGCGCGCCGGTGATCAACGCCCTGGTCTCGCTGGCCATGCACCCGCCCAAGAGCGTGCCACCCTTGTTCATCGTAGGCATCCTGCTGGCCGCCACCGGCGGCTTCCTGGTCACCAAATTCAAGCCCGTCCCGGCGACCCCGGCCAAGCCCGGCCCCGCCGCGGCCACGCCCACCTACCCCGGTCCGCCGACCGCCGGCCGTTGATCAACACCGCCGATCACCACACTTGGGACCGGATGAAGGCAGCATTCCGGTAGAGTAGGTCGAGAATATGCTCGCTGGTAATCCAGTAACCGATGGGGACGAGGCCTGTGATCAACAGAAAACACGGCGATCATCATTCCAGCACCATGTGACATTCGATCATGCGTTCGCCGTCGAAGCCGAAGCGGCCGCGCACGCGCCCGCCCGCCAGCACCGACGGCAGCCAATGGCGGTCGTCCTGCCACATGCGGTCGTAGGGCACCTGATCCAGCGGGCACCAGAACGGGTCGGCCTCCTCGCAGGCGGCCAAGGCGCCGCGCCAGCGACCACTGATGAAGACGTCGACCGCGATCGTCAGGCCGTCGCGGAAGCTGAACGCCAGGTGGCCGGCTGCCACCGGGTCGAGCGGTTCAATGCCGGTTTCCTCAATGGTCTCGCGCACGGCGGCGGCGATCGCGCTCTCTCCGGGGGCGATCTTGCCACCCGGACCGTTGAC
>SKLO01000458.1 GCA_007123195.1 Verrucomicrobiales bacterium
CGACATTCGCCGGCAGTTGGAGTCGGTGTTTCTGGGGCAACCGGCAGTGCTTGACGAGGTGCTGGCCTGCCTGGTGGCGGGGGGGCACATGCTGATCGAGGGCAAGCCCGGCCTTGGCAAGACCCATCTGGTGCTGGCGCTGGCGGGCACTTTTGGCGGCACGTTCGGGCGCATCCAGTTCACCCCCGACCTGATGCCCACCGATGTCACCGGGCACTCGCTGTGGGACATGCGCAGCCAGAGTTTCCACCTGCGGCGCGGGCCGGTGTTTGTCAACATGCTGCTGGCCGACGAGATCAACCGGGCCCCTGCCAAGACCCAGGCCGCACTGCTGGAGGTGATGCAGGAGCAGCAGGTCACGCTGGACGGCGAAACCCTGCCGCTCGACCCGCCGTTCATGGTGCTGGCGACCCAGAACCCGATCGAGCAGGAGGGCACCTACCCGCTGCCGGAGGCGCAGCTGGACCGGTTTCTGGTCAAGGTTTTGATCGACTATCCCGAAGCGCAGGCCGAGCGCCAGGTGGTTTCGGCGGTGGCGGCCGGGGCCGGCGGCCGCGGCCTCGATCCGCACGGCGTGCGGCAGGTGGTGGCACCGGCCGACGTGATCGCGGCGCAGCAGGCCGCCGCCTCGGTGCGGGCGGTCGACACCGTGGTCGACTACGCGGTGCGGCTGGTCGAGGCCACCCGCCAGGCGCCGGGGCTCAACCTCGGCGCCGGCACCCGCGGCGCCATCGGTCTCATCCGCATGGCCAAGGCCTACGCGCTGCTGGGCCGGCGCGGGTTCGCGGTGCCTGACGATGTCAAAAAAGCCGCGCTGCCGGTGCTGCGTCACCGGGTCATCGTGGCGCCGGAACTGGCCATCTCCGGGCGCAGCGCCGACGACGTGCTGCTGGCCCTGGTTGAATCGGTCGAGGCGCCGCGCCAGTGACTTCCGCGGCGGCCCGGACACCGGCATTTTGCCCGCCATGACACCCTGACATGACACCTACCCGCCGGTTGCTGCATTTCACGCTCGCCTGGTGCCTGCTCGGCGCGGCCGCCAGCCTGTTCGGCGGTCCGTGGCCCGCGGCCTGGGCGGTGGCCGGATCGCTGCTGGCCGCGATCGCCCTCGCGGACCTGCTGCTGCTGCGGTTCGAGAAGGCCCCGCGGGCGCGCCGCCGGCTTCCGGGCCGGCTTGCGCTGGGGGTCGAAACCGAGGTGATCCTGACATTGATCAACCCGTTGCGACGGCGACTGCAGACCGAGTGGATCGACGGCGTGCCGCCCGCGGCCGAGGCCCCGGGCCAGCCGGCCGTGGTCGTGCTGGCACCGGAGTCTGAAACCGAACTTGCCTACCCGCTGCGGGCGCTGGAGCGCGGCACCCTGGCGCTCGGACGCACCTGGTTGAGGGTGCGCTCGCGTTTCGGGCTGTGGCGACGCCGCCATCTGGCCGGCGAGAACTGCGAGGTGCGGGTGTTCCCCAACTACGAGCCGATCGTGCGATTCAGCCTGCTGGCGATGAGTCATCGCGAGAGCCAGATGGGCATCCATCTGCTCAACCGCCGCGGGGGCAGCCGGGAGTTCCACCAGCTGCGCGAGTATCACGACGGGGATGCCTTGTCGCAGGTGGACTGGAAGGCCAGCGCCAGGCGGTTGCAGCTGATCAGCCGCGAGTATCGCGAGCAGCGCCACCAGACGGTGGTGATGGCGATCGATTGCGGACGCCGGATGCGGGCGCTGGATGGGGAGTTGCCGCAGTTCGACCACTGCCTGAACGCGGCCCTGCTGCTGAGCTTCATCGCGTTGCGTCAGGGCGACTACGCCGGTGTGCTCGGCTTTGGCGGTGACGACCCGCGCTGGCTGCCGCCGGTGCGCGGCACGCATTCGATGCCGGTGCTGCTCAATCATCTGCACGACTACCAGGCCGGGCTGCAGCCGAGCGATTTCCTCGAGGCCGCCGAGCGCATCCAGCAGTTCCAGCGGCGGCGGGCGCTGGTGGTGCTGTTGACCAACCTGCGCAGCGAGGACCAGAGCGACCTCGCGGCGGCGGTGCGGTTGCTGGCGCGCCGTCACCTGGTGGTGGTGGCCAGCCTGACCGAGGCCAGCGCCGAGGCGCTGGCCTGGCACCCGGTCGGGCAGTTCGACCAAGCCCTGGCGGCCGCGGCGGCGCATCGTTATCTGGGCGAGCGCAAGGCGGTGCTCGAGCACCTGTCAGGTTGCGGCGCCCTGCTGGTGGACCAACCGGCCCAGCGCCTGCCGATTGCCTTGTGCAACCGCTACCTGGACATCAAGGCCGGGGGAAGGTTGTAGGGCGGCGGTATGATGGGGCGGCAGCGTCATCGCCGCCGGGTAAAGAGGGAGCTGGCGCGATCTGGAAACTGGTGATCGGGTGTTGTCAGGTGGGTGCTGTTGCTGCCTCAGGGTTCGGCGCCGGCTTCGAGGGCGGCGCGGATGTGGGCGGCGACCTGCTTGCCGAGGCCGCGGGAACCCGGCTCGGTGAAGTGGACGTTGGCCGGGCGTTGCCAGGCTTCGATGTTGGCATCGGCGGCGCTGAACAGGTCGTTCACCCGCGCCTCGTGGCGCTGCATGATGGCGGCGGCGATGGCGTTGTAGCGCGGCGGATCAGTGGCGTCGCGGTGTGGCGACACCGGGGCGTCGGGCACCGGGGTGGTGGTGGCGAAGATCAAGGCGGCACCGGGTTGGGAGTGGCGCAGGCGCTCGACCAGGCGCTCGAGCTGGTTGGCGTAGACGTCGGGCTCGGCCTGGCGGGGGTGTTCCGGCTGGCGCGAGTCGCGTCCGGTCGCGGGGTCGATCCGCTTCATGTCGTGCAGGCCGAAGTTGAAGTGGATCACGGCCCACGGCTGGTCGCCTGACAAAGCCAGCCAGTTGTCGATCTCGGCCAGGCCCTTGGTGGTGCCCTCGCAGTTGTAGCGCCCGCCGTCCTCGGCTTCGGGACGGATGACCTCGGCGATGCCGGCCAGTTCCTCGCGCACGAACGGCAGGTAATCGATCGAGATGGAGTCGCCGAGGATCAGCACCTTGGGCAGCGGCTCGGGCTCTGTCCCGGCGCCCCCTGCGGTCGCGGGCACGGGTTGGACGACCAGGACGAGGAAAGCGGCCAGCACCGCGGCGACCGGCCACCATCGTGCGATCGGGGAGGGCTGGTGGTGCCGGCGACGGGGGCGGGGGCGAGCGTTCATGGGGCGCAAGGTAGCAGGTGATTCCGCGGACGGGCCAGCGGAAGTTGCCCGTTCATCCGGCAGGATCGGTCATTGATCCCGGGGCTGCTGGTCGGCAAAGATGGGGCCGGGGTGGTCGATTTCAACGGCGTTGGTGGCGGCGCCGGGGAACTCGCCTCGTTCCCAGTCGGGCAGTCGGTTGCCGTCGTGGTCGTCGCGGTCGGCGGTGGGGTTGTCGGGCACGCTGTCGCCGGTTTGTTCCACCCAGCGATCGAGCAGGGCGCGCAGGTGGTCCAGCACCGGGGCGTGTTCGGGATTGGCGGCGAGGTTGTCGAGCTGGAGGGGATCGCCGGGCAGGTGATAGAGTTCCTCGGCCGGGCGCGGCTGGAGGAAGACTTCCTGTTGCGCTTCGGTCAGGGTGCCGGCGTCGCGGGCGGTGGCCAGCTCGGCGCCGGAGGGGTAGCGGAGGCTGGCCTCGATGCTCCACAAGCGGCGTTCGGGAAAGGCGTTGCGGGCGTAGACATGGTCGCCGTGGCGCACCATGCGGACATGGGCCTGGAACACGTGCCAGTTGTGAACCGAGTAGATGACGTCGCGCACGACGGCGGCCGGGTCGGCGATGACCGGCGCCAGGCTGACCCCCTGGATGCGCTCGGAACCATCGAGCCCGGCCAGTTCGAGAATGGTGGGGGCAAGGTCGATGGAACTGGCCAGCGAAGCGCTGCGGCCGGGTTCGGTGTGGCCGGGGCGGGTGATGATCAGGGGCACCGCCATGCCGCTGTCGAACACGCGGGTCTTGTCGCGCGGGAACGGCCGGCCGTTGTCGGCGGTGTAGATGATCCAGGTGTTGTCGGCGATGCCCTGGCGCTCGAGTTCCTCGCGCAGCAGGCCGACGAAGTGATCGGTGCGGCTGACCGCATGGTAGTATTCGGCCAGGTCCTCGCGGGTGGCCATGCTGTCGACCATGTAGGGGGGCACCTCGATGTCGTCGGGGTTGTAGCGCACGGCGTGGTTCGAGGGTCGCCATGGCCGGTGGGCGTCGAAGGCGGCGAACCAGAAGAAAAACGGCTGGTCCTCGGGGCGGTTCTGCAGCAGTTCCAGCCAGTTGCCCATCATGCCGGGGTCGCTGCCACCGTCGATGTGGTCGAACGAGTCGTTGACCGCGGGTCCCATGTGGTGCTTGCCGGACAGGGCGGTGTAATAGCCGGCGTTCTTCAGCGCCTGGGTGAACAGGAAGTGGCCTGGTGGCAGCTGGGTGTGCAGTTCGGGGGCGCCATGGTTGTGCGGGTAGCGGCCGGTGATGATGCTGCAGCGGCTGACGCTGCAGGAGGAGGAGACCACGTAGGCGTTTTCGAACAACCGTCCCTCGGCGGCGAGTTGGTCGAGGTGCGGCGTCCTGACCAGCGGATGACCGTAGCAGCCGAGGTCGTCGCGCGAGATATCGTCGGTGATGATGAACAGGAAGTTCGGTCGGTCGACGGCGGATTCGGCTTGGTCGGCGGCCGACAGAGACAGAGCCAGGGGCGCCGGGGCGAGCCAGAGGCAGGGCAAGGCGAGGGCTGCGAGGGCAAGCGCGGCCGGGAAGGCGGCGAAGGGGTGGTGTGGGCAGCGGTTCAGGGAAGCGCCGCCGGGGGCGGGATCGGGACGGTTCATGGCCCCATTCAAGCACGGGCACGCGGGGGCTGGCAAACGGCGGATTTCATGCGGGGCCAACCTCCGGCTGGGTCAGCGCCGCCGGCGCAGCAGCAGGGGCAGGGTGGCGAGACCGAGAAGC
>SKLO01000635.1 GCA_007123195.1 Verrucomicrobiales bacterium
GTTTCGATGCCGTTGCCAACGGCGGTTTGCTTCACCGGCGCAACGACGTAAGATGGTCGGCGTGATTCGGACCAGTCGGCCCTGCCAACGACACTCGTCCGCGGCGCACGGGCGCCGCCGGGTGACGTCGATGGCGCTTGCCGCGGCCGTGGCGACAGGATGGCTCGGGATCGCGGCCTGCGGCGATACCTCGCCGGATACCGCGCCGACAGAAGCGGTCGAGGCACCTTCGCTCGATACGTCGGCTCCCATCCCGCCCCACCGCGTCGTCTGGGCGCGCAGCATCGATGACCCGCGCGACACCTGGCTGAACCGACCGGGCGGACGCCTGATGGGTTTTGACAGCGAGACCGGGACCGAGCACGTGCTGCTGGAAGGACCCGAGCGCTTCATCCGCCCGTTGTTCACCCCCGACGGCGATTGGGTGGTGTTCTCGACCAGCCCCGAAGTCGGGCCTGGAGCGCCCGGGGTGGTGGTCGAGCGGGTGCGCTGGGACGGCAGCGGGCGCGAGGTGATCGCGCAGGGGATGGCGATCGACAGCCGTCGCGACGATGCCGGCGAGACCTGGATCTACATCGGCCGCGAGATCGGTGACCCGAACAACTACACCGCCCAGCGGATCGAGCGCCTGCCGTGGTCCGATCCAGAGCGGGTGGAGCGGGTGTGGGACCGGTTGCCCGTGACGGTGGACAATGCCCAGGTGTCCGGCGACGGACGCTGGATGTCGGGGGGATTTCCGTGGCCGGAGGCCGGCCGGGCGGACCTGCACAACGGTGAATTCGAGCCCGTGGAGCAGGGCTGCTGGACCTCGATGGCGCCCGACGACAGCGGCGTGATGTGGGTGTTCGACGGTCGCCACCGCAATGTGCGCCTGCGCCTTGGCGACGAGATCCGGCCGGTGCGCATCAACGACGGTCCCGGCGTCGACGGCTTCGAGGTCTATCATCCTCGCTGGAGCAATCACCCCCACTATTTCGCCTGCACCGGACCGTATCTGGAGGGCGAGACCGATATCCGCATCACCGGCGGCGGCACCGCAGTGGGCATCATGATCGGGCGTTTCAACGCCGAGTTGACCACCGTGGAACGTTGGTGGCGGATCACCGACGAACCGGTGGCGGACTTTTATCCCGACCTTTGGATCGCCGGCGGCGGGGACGAATCGCTGGACATGGAACTGGTTCTGGCGGCCGAAAGCGCGGGTGCACGCCGGATCACCCCGACCCTGGGGGAGCAATGGCCGCCGAGCCGCGAGGGTCTGCAACTGCTGTGGGAACATGCCAGGGCCGGCAACGAATGGACCCCGGCGGGACAATCCGAGCCGCTGCGCCAGCAGTTCGAGGGGCTCGGCAATGCGGTGCTGGGCAGCGACTACCAGCTGCAGTTGTGGGGCGGCGCCTTCACCCCCGCGCCCGCCGCCGGCGAGCGGATCGCCGCTTCGGCGCGCGCTTCCAACCAGTTCAGCTGGAGCGGCATCGTCACCGCCGCCGAGGCCAAAGCCGATCCGCCAGGCCGGGTGATGTCCCTCTCCAACGGCGAGGACGAACGCAATTTCTCCCTCGATCAGGACGGCGACCGCTGGGTGGTGCGCTGGCGCACGATGTGGAGCCGCGACTCGGCGCGCGACACCGAGGTGGACATCGGCCCGGTCGAGCCCGGGCGCCCGATCCACATGGTCATCAGCTACCACCAACCCGAGTTGCGGGTGTGGATCGATGGCGAGCTTGAATCGTATCGCCGCGGGCGCAACCACGACCTGGGCAACTGGACCCCGCAGGAATGGATCATCGGCAACGAGTGGGGCGGGGGAGCCCCGTGGCATGGCCGGATCGAAGCGCTGCTGTGGTATGATCGCGCCCTGACCTCCGAGGAAGCCGGGGCCATCCACACGGCGGTCGCGCCGCGGCTGCAGCAGCTGCAGAGCCGGCGCGACTCGGACCAGCCGCTGCGGGTGCGCGCGCGGCTGCAGGCGGCCAACCCGGTCCCCGAGCTGGCCGACATCCATCCCTACCGCTCCCATCTGGAGGTCTTCAGCTGGCAGGTCGAGGAGGTGCTCGAAGGCGAGTTGGAGAATGGCGGCAGCGACATCGAGGTGCTGCAATGGGTGATTCTCAACGGCGACACCGTGCCCGGCAGCGAGATTGACATCGGCGAGGCACGGCTCCTGCAGTTGGCACCGCTCGACCGCCATCCGCAGCTTGAGGGCGCCAGTCAGGGTGCGCCGGCCGTAGAGCGGTTGCATCTTCCGGTTTATTACCGGGTGGAACCACCCGGCGATGGCTGGCAGGGAGTGCCGCCGGTGGATGCAAGACTGGCGCGGGGGCCGGAAAGCCCCGCTACAGTGCGAAATGACCCGCCATGACATGAAGCCATCATCCGCCACCCGCGCAAGCCGCGCCGCATCCTGACCAGCGACCCATCCATCCACCCATCCGGCCGGTGGCGGTGCATTCACCTTCACATCCACTTCACCCACTTACTCCACATCCATGGACCTCACCAGCGTCAGGAAAAGCTACCGCTTCTACGCGCCGATCTACGACTTCATTTTCGGCCGCATCGTCAACGAGGGACGACGCAAGGCGGTGGCTTGTTTCCCCCAGCAACCGGGCGACCGCATCCTCGAGATCGGGGTCGGCACCGGCCTCTCGCTCGGTTATTACAGCGAGGAAATCGAGGTCGTTGGCATCGATGTCAGTCCCGAAATGCTCCGCCGCGCCGAGCAGCGCATCAGTCAGCACCGTCACCGGCACCTGCGCAAGTTGCTGGAGATGGACGCGGAAAAACTGGAGTTCCCCGACAACAGCTTCCATGGCGCGGTGGCCATGTATGTGGCCTCGGTGGTGCCGAACCCGGAGGCGATGATGCGCGAGATGTTCCGCGTCTGCCGGCCCGGATCGCCGGTGGTGGTGCTCAATCACTTCGCCTCCAACCGCCGCAGCCTGCAGAAAATGGAGCGCTACTTCGCCCGGTTCTCCTCCCGGCTCGGCTTCAAGCCTGACTTCTGCCTGAACAATTTCGTCGAGGTCACCGGGCGCGAGCCGCAGGCCATCCACCCGGTCAACTTCGGCGGCTATTGGAAACTGCTCGAGTTCCGCGTCGACGAAGAGGCCGCCGCCGGCGGGGCCAAGGCGATCGACGCCGCCGCCCACGCCGCCGCCGCCGCCATTGCCGCGACCGGCGAAGGCACCAACGGCGATCAGGAATCGCCGCCGCCGAGGGTTCGCGTGGTGTGACCGCCGGACCGGATCAACCGCAGGCCTTGAAAATCTCCTCGATCTCGTAGGCCGTCAACGGACCCAGCGCCTGCAGCTGCTGCCCGTCGCCGTAGGTCTTCACGCAGTAAGCCGCAATCGCCGGGTAGTCCGCCGGATCAAACCCGAGATCGGTCAGGCCTTGCCTCAGCTGGTTCACTTCCAACCACTGTTCGAACTTGCCGACGAACTTGAATGCGGTCGCCTTGTCCTCGCCCGACGACCCCAGATCAAACAACACCCGCCCCAGTCGCGCCAGCCGCTCCACCCCGCGGTCGTGGTTGATCAGCCAGCGGAAGTAGGCCGGATACAGCGTCGCCAGGCCGCGCCCGTGGGCAAGGTCGTGCCGGAACCCGCTCAGCGCGTGCTCCATCGAGTGCAGCACGAACTCCGCCGGCTGACGGCCGGCCAACTGCATGCCGTTGAGCGCCATGGTCGAGGCCCACAGCAACCGCCCGCGCAAGGCCTCGTCCCGTGGATCCGACAACAGCCGCGGCAGGGTCTCGATCACCACCCGCATCACCGTCTCGGAGTAACCGTCGGCCAGCGGCGAGTCGTCGCCCCCGAGCAGGTGGTTCTCAAACACATGGCTGAGAATGTCGGCGGCTCCGTCGCAGGTGGTGGTCTCGGGCAGATCCACCGTGAAGGCCGGATTGAGCCAGGCGACCGCGGGCTTGAACGCGTCGTGGGCGATCACCGACTTGCCCTTCTCGCCACTGTTGGAAATCACCGCGTAGGGGGTGACCTCGGAGGCGGTGGCGGCGGTGGTGGGAATGGCCGCCAGTGGCAGCGCCCGGGTCAGCTCCCCGGCGCGGGGTTGTCCGAGCACGAACGGCCAGATTTCCGGTTCATCATGCGCCCGCAGTGCCGCGATCGCCTTGGCCGCATCCATCACGCTGCCGCCGCCGAACGCCAGCACCGCATCCACTCCGCATTCCCGCGCCAGCGCCGCCCCGCGGTCGATGGTGGCGGCCTGCGGATTGGCTTCAATGCCGGCGAACTCGACCGGTTCCACCCCGGCTGAGCGCAGCGCCTCGAGCACCGGATCAAGATAGCCCAGCCGGCGGATCGAGCCGCCGCCGACCACCACCAGCACCTTCGATCCAAGAGCAGCCACCGCGCCAATGAATTCATCTCGATAAGCCGGACCGAAAAACAGCCGGGTGGGGATGTGAACCACAAAATCTTGCATAGCCGATGACCTGTGAAGGTTTCGATTGATCGCCCGGGCGGGATGCCAAAAGCGCCCCTGCAAAGGGTTCCAGACGATACCCCGATCCTTCCGCTCGGCCAACCCCAACTCCGTCAGCTTTCCCCGCCGCTCCCGCCGCCCCCGCGAACACCCCACCGGCCCGTCCGCACCACGCACAGGAGGTCGAATTGCGCCAATTCAACCCACGGGGCTTCCGCCCACCCGCAGCGCGTGGTCAAGCCAACGGCTTGGCGCCCACTCAGCACACCAACACCCCGCCTCACCCCGGCCTCGCGATCGCAACGACCGTAGGTTGAATTGCAGCAATTCGACCGGGTTGCGCTCCGCTCGTTCCCTATGCCCCCTTCCTTCACGGCCCCTCTCACCCCCAGCAAATGGAACCGCCACGTGGTCCCGCCCACCGCCGGTCACCCACCGCCCACTGGCGCGCCAACCTTCCACCCATTCAACATTCAACATTCAA
>SKLO01000353.1 GCA_007123195.1 Verrucomicrobiales bacterium
CGCTTTCCTGCAGGCTGGCCAGGTATTCCAACTGGGCGGCCACCGCCGGAATGGCGGTCTTTTCCTCCAGCAGCATCGCGATCTCCACCACCCGCTTGCGATGGCCCTCGAACGCCGAGGCGTCGGCCTCGACCAGCGCCAGCTGCATGCGCAGGGCGGTCAGGTCGAACAGCCGGGACTCGATGTCATCGGTGGCGATCGCCGACGGCAGGCCGGCGAGTTCGTGCTGGAGGGTTTCGCGGTCCTGTTCGCCAAGCTGGTCCCAAACCTGGCGCTGCTGGAATCGTTCGACCGTTTCCAGGTGCATGCGCACGATGAAGTTGTCGTGGTTCATCGCCGCCACCTCGGCGTGCAGGGTGTTGATGAGCGCCTCCCGCACGTTGGCGTCCGGATCCAGATCCGGGATCGTCTGCACGTGGCACAGCAACTGCACGCGGGCGCGGAACAAGCGGGTGCCCAGCGGAGCGCTGTCGTTGGCGTTGATGCCATCCGGGTTCTCGCGGAAGAAATCGAAGTTGAAGCAAAAGTCGAACACGCGGAAGTCGCGCTTGTCGTCGTCCGGGCCGAACAGGTCCGGACAAAGCCGGGTGCCGCGCCCGATCATCTGCCAGAACTTGATCTTGGAATACACCGGCTTGAAGAACACCAGGTTGGCCACCTCGGGCACATCGATCCCGGTGTCCAGCATGTCCACCGAGATCGCGATGTGCGGCGCCATGTCCTTCTGCGAGAAGTCGTCGATCAGGCTCTGGGGATACCTGGCGTAGTTGTCGATGACCCGGGCGAACTGTCCGGCGTGCTCGGGGTAATGGTGGTTGAACCGTTCCTCAATGAACTGCGCGTGATCGTGGTTGCGGGCAAAGATGATGGTCTTGGCGAGGCGATCGCCCCCGTCCACCTTGTTGCCGTGTTCCATCAGGTGCTGGAGCACCTTGTCCACGGTGTCCTTGTTGAACAGCCAGCTGTTGACCGCCGCGGCGTTGACCTTGTCAGGCAGCGCTCCGGGCTCCACCTCGTCGCCCCAGTCAAGGCTTTCCCACTGCGCCTTTTCCTCGTCGCTGAGCGAGTCGTAATCGATGCCCTCGCGCGGAAACCGCAGGTCCACCTGCTCGACCCGGGGCGGCACCAGGAACCCATCCGCCACCGCGGTTTCCAGTTCGTAGGCATCGGTTGGCACACCCGGTTCCAGATCGAACAGCTCGTAAGTGTTCTTGTCCACCTCGTCGCGCGGGGTCGCGGTCAGTCCGACCAGCAGCGAGTCGAAGTAACGGAAGATGGCGCCATACTTCTGGTAAACCGATCGATGCGCCTCGTCGATGATCACCAGGTCGAAGTGGCCCACGCCGAAGCGGCTTTGGTGGCCCTTGGTTTCGTCGATCAGCCCCATCATGGTGGGGTAGGTGCAGACATACACCCGGCCCTCGGTGTCCTTTTCGGTGACGAGGTTGACCGGGCTGGCCTCTGGCAGGTGCGCCTTGAACGCGTTGCAGGCCTGGTTGACCAGCGACACCCGGTCGGCCAGGAACAGGGCGCGTTTGACCCAACCGGCGCGCTGCAGCAGGTCCACCAGCGCGATCGCCGTGCGGGTCTTGCCGGTGCCGGTGGCCATCACCAGCAGCGCCTTGCGGCGGGCGGATACGAACTGCCCGCAGATGCTGCCGATGGCGCGTTTCTGATAGTAACGCTCGACGATGGCATCGTTCACCCGCGCTACGTCGAGCGCCTCCCGCTGGCCCCGTCGCAGGATCAATCGCGCCAGTTCGTCCTTCTTGTAGAATCCGGCGACCCGGCGTGGCGGGTAGGTGGTGTCGTCCCACAACCAGGTCGAGTAGCCGTTGGTGTAGAAGATCACCGGACGCTGCCCGTGCATCGCCTCAAGGCAATCGGCATACAGCTTGGCCTGCTGCCGACCCGCCTCGGGTGCGGCGGTGGACTTCTTCGCCTCCACCACCGCCAGCGGCCTGCCGTCGTCACCCCACAACACGTAGTCGACGTAACCGATCCCCGGCGTATTGGGCATGCCGGTCACTTCGTATTCGCGGTCGCGCGGCTGGTCGAGCGCCCAGCCCGCGCGACGAAGTTCGACGTCGATCAGGTAGCGGCGGGTGTCCGCCTCCGAGTAATCGTGCGGGTCCGGCTGGTGTTCAGCGGCAGCGCGGACCTCCGCCAGCTGTTCCCGCAGCGCCTGCAATTCCGCGTCGAGCGCATCGCGATCCTGCTGCTGCTTGAGCGCCTGTTCGTTCTGCTCGGCGAGACGCTTCTGCAGCGCCTCCAGCTCCTGGCGGGGAACGGTCGCACCATCGCCGGGAGCCGGCGGCACGCGTTCTGGCTGCCAGTCCTGGATCTCGTGCCCGGTGGCCGGCGTGTAGGTCCGGACCAGCCAGTGGCACAGGTGGTGCAGTTCATTCACCACCTGCAGCGCGTCGAACTGCCGGATCGGGCGCGGGTTGTGAACCGCCTGGTTGCCCACCTTGAGGATCACCCGTGCCTTCTGGAACACCGCCTCCGGCAGCAGGTTCTGCAGACAGGGCTCGTGCAGCAGGGCGCCAAGGCTGCGGTCGTAGGGCATGGTCAGCGCGGCGTCGTGGCGGTAGAGCCAGTGGACCAGCGCTTCCAGCGCAAACCGGGCGTGGAAGCAGGCCGCGCGCGGATCGCCCATGACATGGCCTTCCGCCCGCGTGGCGGCCTCCGCGACAGCGCGGAACTCGGGCGGCAGGAAGGTAAAATTGCTCATGGGTTTGGAAGGTTCTTGAGGCGTTCGGCCAGATCGTCAACCGGGATGAAGCGGAACGCCTTGCCGACCCGGACCTTCAGCAGGATGCCCCGGTCCACCAACCGGTCGAGATCAGTCCGGGCCGTTTGCGGAACAATGTTGTGGCTGTTCTGATGACTGGCCACCGTGTAGGCGGCGCCCCGATGCCTCAACGCGTGGCGAAGCAAGGCAAGCTGCCGGTGATTGAAGCCGCTCCGATGGTCCAACAATGCCTTCATCTCCGCCAGCTCAGCCGATTTCCGGCGGAGATAGCCGTGCAGTTCATCGATCGCCCTCCGCATGACCCCGAGTTGGTGCAGGATGAAATAGTTGAGGTCATTGCCGTCGGTCTCTGTGTGCAGGAAAGCCCGGTAGTACTTCGCTGGTGCCAGCAGGATCTGGTGCGAGATCGAGATGAACTCGAACAACCAGAAGCCATGGCGCAGCATCGACCAATAAAAAAGCGCCCGCGCGGTCCTGCCGTTGCCGTCGACAAATGGATGGTCGTAGGCCAGCCAGAAGTGGAGGATGACCGACCGGATCACCGGGTGCAGGTAGCCCTCCATCCGGGTTTCATTTGCAAAATCGCACAGCGCCTGCAGGCGTGCGGGCAGTTCCGCAGCGCCCGGCGGCACGTGCACAACTTCACCTGTGCGCTCGTCCTCGATCCTCACCGGATCGGCGGCCGTGCGCAGCACGCCCTCCCTCGACGGCTCTGCGAGCGTTCCCCGCGAGATCATCCGGTGCATCTCCAAGACCAGTTCCGGGGTCAGCCGGCGCTCCTTCCATCCGCTGATCTCCCGCATGGTCAGGAAGTTGTTCAAGATCATCCGCTCACCGGAATCACCCGGCTCGCGTCCTGTCCGCAGCATCTCCTTGGCCACAGACCGGGTTACCACCGCCCCCTCCAACTGGCTGGAGGTGATTGACTCCTCGACCAGCGAGGACACGAGGTAGCGATCCCTCGTGTCCGGGTTGGTGACCTGCTCCGGCCCCTCGACCGCTCCGCCGCATTTCAGGTCGATGTCGTGCAACTGCTCAAACATCGCCGGGGTCAGCCAGAAATGGAATCGGACGCCTTGCAGGTCGGTGAGGGGCACAGCCTGCTGCTGGGCCGTGCGCCGGAATTTGAGACCGAGCCACCACTCCTCCGGGCTGAGATCGCCGGGGGGCTCCCGGTGTCGCAACTCGTTCCAGTGCAAATAGCGGTCCCGCCGCACCGCCTCGGCTCCAGCCGCCTCAATCACCGTCATCAGCCGCTCGGGATCGGCCAATGGCTTGACCAGCTGCGGTGGGGTCTGGGGAAGGCGCATAAGGTGAAGTTGCTGCTAATTAGCTGAAGATTAGCAGCAAAATAGCCGGAGGCAAAGCGAAACTCGGAACGCTGCGGCTGGGTCACCCGGCCCTTGTCGGACCCCGATCAAGGGGGTTGGCATCGCTTGCTGCTAATTAGCTGCTAATTAGCAGCTAATTAGCAGAACGCATTGAGGAGCTTGAAATTTCCAACGCGGAACCCGGCGCAACGGAGCCTGATCACGACAATCGGGACTCAGCTAATCGCCTGACAATCAATAGGTTGACGATCTCTGCACGCAACCGCTCACAGCCCGGCCGAACCCCAAGGTCATCCTACGCCCTCGACCGGTCGCGCCGATCGATGAGAACGAGGCGCAGCACCGCCTTGACCGCGGCGTTCAGGTTGGTCAGATGCAGGCGATCCCGGAACAATTGCGCTCCAAATTCGCAGAACAGATCGCCAAAACACTCATCGGCGAATGCGTGGGACATGGCCTCGACCTCGGCAAAGTCGATGCGCAACACTTCCCCATCGTTCAACAACTGTCCAATTGTGCTTCGCAGTTTTTCACCAAGAAACCGCGTCTTCAGCACGGGACCGAATTCGTCGCACGGATTGATTGCCTTCATTGCATCCACCGTTCTTTCGCCCGGCCAACGGTCTTGCCGGCGGGGAGCCACGCCGAGTAGTGTCCCATCAATCATCGAGGAAATCAAGGTCATCGGTTTCGACCGGACTTGAACTTTCGAACTGAAAACCGTGGCGTCATCGGATCAAAGCTCGCCGTTGAAGGCGCGGGATTGCAGCGAGGCGAAGAGCGCGTCC
>SKLO01000605.1 GCA_007123195.1 Verrucomicrobiales bacterium
ACCGGCAACGCCGCCAGCGGCGGGATCGAATACACCCTGCTGGTCGACAGCAGGATGAACCCGGCGCCGCGCGCGCGGCACCATTCGAGAAGTTCGATCGTGCCGCCGAGGTTGTGCTCCACCAGTTGCCGGCTGCTGGCCTGGCCGTCGATGCCGGCCAGCACGCTCGGATTGGCTGCCGCATCGATCACCCATTGCACGTCCGGCAGCAGGTCGAGGTCGGACCGCTGGCGGATGTCGCCGTGGATCACCCGCACCCCGCGCCGCGCCAGCGCCGCGGTGTTCTGCCAGCTGCCGCGGCGCGACAGGTTGTCGATGCCGACGAGGTCGAACGCCGAGCCCTCGCCGCCGGCCGGGTCACGGTGATCGAGCAACGCCTCGGCGATGGTGCGGCCGACGAAGCCGCAGATGCCGGTCACCAGAATGCGGGGGCGCGCCCGTCCGGCCGTCGTGGTGGCGGGCTTGTCAGGATCGATGGTCTTGTCCGCGTCACTCATGCGCCGCTACCGACCGCCTCCGGTTGCCGGTCACCCGTGCCGCCCCGCTGGCGCCAGGCGTCCACGATCTGGCCGATGGTGTCGGACAGGCTGATACGAACGTCCCAGTCCGGGCAGTGGGCGCGCATCTTGCGCAGGTCTGAGTAATACACGATGTGGTCGCCGGCGCGCGCCTGTTCCACGTAGCTCCAGTCCATCGCCCGGCCGCCATGCTGCTCCACCAGCGCGAACGCCTCCAGGATCGAGCACGAATTGGCGCGCCCGCCGCCGATGTTGTAAACCTCGCCGCAGCGCGGCGCCCTGACAAACGCGTCGATGAAGCGCGCCACGTCCTCGCTGTGGATGTTGTCGCGCACCTGCTTGCCCTGATAGCCGAACACCCGGTAGTGGCGCCCCTCCATGTTGCACTTGACCAGGTAACTGAGGAAGCCGTGCAGCTCGACCCCGGAATGCCCCGGTCCGGTCAGGCAGCCGCCGCGCAGGCAGCAGGTCGGCAGGCCGAAGTAGCGACCGTATTCCTGCACCATGATGTCGGCCGCCACCTTCGACGCGCCGAACAGCGAGTGCTTTGACTGGTCGATCGGAAAATCCTCGGCGATGCCGTGCTCGAACGCCGGGTCGTCGAATTCCCAGCGGGTGTCATCCTCCCGCAGCCGGATCGTGTTGGGACGGTCGCCGTAGACCTTGTTGGTCGACATGTGCACGAACGGTGCCTCCGGACAGGCGCGGCGCGCGGCCTCCAGCAGGTTCAGGGTGCCGACCGCGTTGGTGTCGAAGTCGTCGAATGGAATCGCGGCCGCCCGGTCGTGGCTCGGCTGGGCCGCGGTGTGCACGATCGCGTCCGGCTTCAGCCGCGCCACCAGATCGAGCACGCCCTGGCGGTCGCGTATGTCCAGCTCATGGTGGTGAAAGCCCTTCAGGGTCGACAGCAGCCGCTGCTGGTTCCAGCGCGTGCTGCCCTGCGGACCGAAGAACACCTCGCGCTGGTTGTTGTCCACCCCCTCGATGCGCCAGCCGAGCGCGGCGAAGTAGCTGCAGACTTCGGAGCCGATCAATCCGCTGGAACCGGTGACAAGTAGGGTGCTGGGCATGGGCGATCAGGCGAAGGTGGCGGGACGGGCGCTTGAGGCGGTCACCGGGCCGGGTCCAACGAATAGAAGGAAACCGCCGCGGCGCAAAGGAAAACCCCGGTCCCGCGGCGCCAACGGTGGCAAAGCCGGTTGCGAGCGGTGGTGGCGGGCGTGAAGCAGGCAACCATCCGCGTCGCTGCCGCGAGAACAGCGGCAGCCGCAGAATCAGCTGCGGCCGTGCAATGCCGGCTGCCGTGACCATGCCGGCGTCCGCCCGGCGGCGGGGGCGGCAGTGGTGGCGGGCGGACGTCGCGGCCCGTGCCTCACACGAGGATGTCGCGCACCACCCGGGCCGGTTCGACGCCGGTGAGGCGCTGGTCGAGGCCCTGGAAGCGGTGGACGAAGCGCTCGTGGTCGATGCCCATCAGGTGCATGACGGTGGCATGCATGTCGCGCACGTGCACGGGGTTGTCGGCCACGTTGAAGCTGAAGTCGTCGGTGGCGCCGTGGGTGATGCCGGGCTTGATGCCGCCGCCGGCCATCCACATGGTGAAGCAGCGCGGATGGTGGTCGCGGCCGGCTTCGATGCTGTCCCACTGGCCCTGGCCGGCGACCCCGCGGCCGAATTCGCCGCCCCAGATGACCAGGGTGTCGTCGAGCAGGCCGCGTTGTTTGAGGTCCTTGATCAGCGCGGCGCTGGGCTGGTCGGTGTCGCGGCAACGGGCGGTGCACCAGGATTGCAGGCGGCTGTGGTGATCCCAGTCGGGATGGAACAGCTGGATGAAGCGCACGCCGCGCTCGGCCATGCGGCGGGCGAGGATGCAGTTGGCGGCGTAACTGCCGGGCCGCCGTGACTCGGGGCCATACATCTCGAACACGTGGTCGGGCTCGTCGCCGAGGTCGGTGAGGTCGGGCACGCTGGCCTGCATGCGGTAGGCCATTTCATACTGGCTGACGCGGGCGCGGATCTCGGGGTCACCGGTGCGCTGGTGGTGGGATTCGTTGAGTTCGGTCAGGCCGTCGAGCATGCCGCGGCGCAGGTGCCGCGGCAGGCCGGAGGGATCGTTGAGGTAGAGCACCGGGTCGGCGGCCGAGCGCAGCCGCACGCCCTGGTAATCGGACGGCAGGAAGCCGTTGCCCCAGTAGTGGTCGTAGAGCGGTTGGTCGCTGGGGCGCTGCATGCGGGAGATCAGCACCATGAAGTCGGGCAGGTTGCGGTTGACGCTGCCGAGCCCGTAGCTGAGCCAGGCGCCGATGCTCGGTTTGCCGGGAATTTGTTCGCCGGTGAGGAACCGGGTCATGGCGGGGGCGTGGTTGATTTCCTCGGTGTGCATCGACTTGATGAAGCACAACTCATCGGCCACCCCGGCCAGGTGCGGCAGCCACTCGCTGATGGTGGCGCCGGACTCGCCGTGGCGGTCGAATTTGGCCACGCAGGGCATGATCAGCTGCTTCTGGTTGGCGGTCATGGTGGTGACGCGCTGGCCCTGGCGTACGGAGTCCGGGATCTCGGTGCCGGCCCACTCGGTGAGTCCGGGCTTGTAATCGAACAACTCGAGCTGCGAGGGGCCGCCGGACTGGGTCAGGAAGATCACGCGCTTGGCCCGGGGGGCGAAGTGGGGCAGGTCGCCGCGGCCGGGCACGGGCATGGCCATGGGCAGGGCGGCGGAGGTGGCGGGCCGGCCGAGCAGGTTGCCAAGCGCCATCGCGCCGAGCGACAAGCCGGCGCCGCGGCCGAGGAAGTAGCGGCGGGTGACGTCGAGCCCGGCCGACAACGGGGCGTTGGCGGGGTGGGTGGTGGTGTTGTTATTCATGATGCAGGGCTTCGTCGAGGTTGAGCACCAGGCTGGCGGCCAGCATGGTGGCGGCGGTGACGACCGGGTCGCCGGCCGGCGGCCGCTGGCCGACCGCGGTGAATGCTGTGGCTTCGTCAGGGTGGGCGGACCAGTGTTCGAGGGCGGCGTGGTATTCGCGCTCGAGCACGGCCAGTTCGCCGGGTTCGGGCGCGCGACCGAGCACGCGGCGGAACACGGTTTCCAGCGCGCCGGCGGCACCGGCGCCGTTGTTTTGTTCGGATTCGGTCAGGCTGAGGTCGGCCAGCGCGCGCGCGGCTTCGAGCCAGGTTTCATCGTTCATCATCACCAGCGCCTGCAGCGGGGTGTTGGTGCGCGGCGGCGCGACCTCGCAGACGCGGCGCTGGGCGGCGTCGAACAGGAAGGTGGGGCCGATCGACCGGCGCCAGAAGGCGTAGATGGTGCGGCGGTATTGGGCCGGTCCCTCGCTGGGCACGTAGGTGAAACGGCCCATGAACAGGTCTTCCCACACGCCCTCGGGCTGGTAGGGACGCACCGGCGGACCGCCGACGGCGGGGTTCAGCAGGCCGGCGTGATGCAGCGCGGCGTCGCGCAGCATCCAGCTGGGCAGGCGGAAGCGCGGCCCGCGCGCCAGCAGGCGGTTGTGCGGATCCAGGCGCCGCAGATCGTCGTCGTCGGCGGAGTCGCGCTGCCAGGCGTCGCTGGTGACGATGCGCTCGATCATGGCTTTCACGTCCCAGCCGCTGGCGACCAGTTCCAGCGCCAGCTGGTCGAGCAGTTCGGGGTGGCTGGGATGTTCGCCCAGCAGGCCGAAGTCGTCGCCGGTGCGCACCAGGCCCTGACCGAACAACTGGATCCACAGGTGGTTGACCAGCACCCGCGCGGTCAGCGGGTGTTCGGGTGAGGTGATCCAGCGGGCGAGGCCGATGCGGTTGCGCGGCTGGCCCTCGGGCCAGGGCGCGAGGCTCTCGATCACGCCGGGCTCGACCACCTCGCCCTTCTGATCCCACTCGCCGCGCACCAGCACATGGGTGGTGCGGGGTTGCTCGCGCTCGGCCAGCACCATGACATTCACCTCGGCGGCGTTCTTGATTTCGTTGACCTGCGCACGGGCGCGGCTGAGGCGGCGTTGCTCGACCTGGAACGGCTCGTGGTCCTCGAGGAACTGGTTGAACAGGTCGCGTCGCAGGTCGCCGGCGATGTCGCCTGGCTGGTCGATCTCGGCGGCGGCGAGGCGCTGCAGCGGGGTGTCGTCGAGCGAGCGCGCGGCCTGGCCGGGCTCGCCCATTAGTTCGAGTCTAAAGCGGGCGATGTTGGCGTCGCCGGCGGTGGAGCGGTGGCGCAGTTCGATCACCAGTTCCTCGTCCTCGCCGGGGGTCCACGGGCTGGCGAGGGCGAACTGGGCGACGCGGGCCTCGCCGGGCTCGGCGGTGGTGGTGGTCCAGCCGTTGCGCGGGTCGTCGTCGAGGGTGTCGCGCACGCG
>SKLO01000184.1 GCA_007123195.1 Verrucomicrobiales bacterium
CCGATCAGCAGCGGAATCAGCGGCAGACGGAAGCGCTGGGCCAGTCCGAAGGCGGCGACCGCGGCGGCCACCAGGATCACCATCTCAGTCATGCTTCAGGATCCCTGCCTCCCTCAGGTGCCTGCGCTGGCGCTTGACGCCATCGACCTTGGGCACCATCAGGTGCGCCACGTCCATGTCGAGCAGGTGGTGGATGTAATTCAAGTCGACCGCGTGGATCGCGGCCGGCACCCCGGCCTGGTGGCAGCGGAACGCCAGCAGGTCGTTGGTGGGCTCGATGTGCAGGGTCGACACCAGCAACCTGGCGTGGTCGAGGCTGGCCTCCTCGAGCACAGCCCAGGCCTCGGCGTCGCCGATCATGGTGTCGCAGGGCAGGTCCACCAGCTTGCCGGGATCGGTGTCGACAGCCAGCACCCGCTCGCCGCGCTGGTGCAGGCGCTGCGCCAGCTCGCGCCCGAGCGCGTTCATGCCGACGACGATGATGTGGCCGCTGCGGCTTTGGTCGCCATTGCCAGAGTCGGGGTCGCCCTGCCTGGCGCCGAACATTTTCAGGACCCCCCAGCGTTTCAGCGTTTCGTAAAGCTGGCGGTTGTAGAGGATCATGTAGGCCGACACCGCAATGGTGATGATGCCGACCACGGCGGTCAGGGACAGGATGCTCTGCCCGATCAGCCCGGCCGCCACCCCGGCGGTGGCGAAGATGAACGAGAACTCACTGATCTGGGCGACCGTCACGCTGGTGTAGAACGTGGTCCGCTCGCCGTAGCCCATGCGGGCAATGATCCAGATGAAGATGAACGGATTGCCCAGCAACACGAACAGCGACAGCACCACCGCCGGCCACCAGTATTCGGCGGCGTCGCCCAGTTCCATCCGGACTCCGAGGGCGACGAAGAACACGGCAATGAAAAAGTTCATCAGCGGGTGCACCCGTCGGCGCAGGTCGCCGCTGTAGGGCAACTGGGCGAGGCCGAGGCCGGCCAGGAAGGCGCCGATCTCAAGCGACAACTTCATCTCGTGCGCCAGCCACACCACCAGAAAGCACCAGCCCAGCGCCCACACAAAAATCGTCTCCGGCGAACGCGCCGCCCAGGCGAACGGTTTCGGCAGCAGCCACTTGGCGGCACCGAGGGCGAACGCCAGCAGCAGCAGCATGCCGCCGAACGCCAGCCCCAACCCGGTGACCACCGACATCACATCGGTCTCGGCCACGCCGTCGGCGCCGGCCCCGGTGTCAAGCCCCGCCAGCACCGTCAGCACCAGGATCACCACCATGTCCTGCACCAGGAAAATGCCCACCGCGATGCGCCCGTAGAGCGAGTCCAACTCGCCTTTCTCGGTCAGCAGCTTGACCACCACGACGGTGCTGGAGAAGGTCAGGCCGACGGCAAGGAACAGGCACTCCATCGGGGTGAACCCGAGCCACCAGCACAACAGCAGACCGCCGATGGTGGTGAACACCACCTGACCGAGCCCGGCGACGATGGCGGTCTTGCCGACGTCGCGGATGCGGTCGAGGCTCAATTCCAGCCCCACCAGGAACAGCAACAGCGCGATGCCTGCCTCGGCGAGGGCGTCGAGCGTGCCGGTGACCTCGACCAGGCCGAGCATCGGGCCCACCACCAGGCCGGCCAGCAGGTAGGCGACGATGCCGGGCATGCGGATGCGCTTGGCGCCGAGGAAGAAGATCGTTCCGGCGACAATCAGGATGCCCAGGTTCTCAAGTAGCTCGCTGCCCATGGTGACGGAGGCGACCTGCCCGCCCCCTGTCCATGCCGTCGATGGCGCCCGGCGTCAAGCAGGGGCCTGACAGGCACAACCGTTCCAACCGCAGGAACCACCCGTCACGCCGGTGGCGCATCGGGGTCCGGGGATCGGGCAAGGAATGGGCCATCCAACGGCCGTTGGATGATTCTCTCGACGCTTTTCAGGGGTTCTGGGAACCACCTACCCCTCCCCGTTGTCAACGGAATCACCCCACGGTGCCCACACGGTTCGCCCGCGCCCGGTGCCGCGCTGTCAGCGCCGGCGGCGCAGCATCAGGCCAAGCGCGGCCACGGCGAGCAGGGCGGCACGGCCCGGTTCGGGCACGACCAGCGTGATCCGGTAGGACTGACCGTCGGCAAGGTGGCTGCCGGTGACCTCGAAGAAGTCCAACAGCTCGGCGCCGGTGAGTCCGGAGTTGCCCCAGGCGTTGAGAATGCCCAGGTCCCACAGCGTCTGCCACTGCGCCTGGTTGTTGGAAGCCCCGCTGTTCTCGCGGATGCCAAACCGGTTCGACACCTCGATGAAGCTGCCCGGGCCGCGCTCGAACGTGATCTTGAAATCGTTGCCCGGCGCGTCGTAATCCCACAACCACAGCCCCACGGTGCTGTTGGCGATGATCGAACCACCGTCGCCGATGTTGATGGAGGCCACCTGATTGGTCTGGCCGGTGCCGCTGTGGCCAAACCACAGCTCACCACCGATCGCCACCGTGCTGCCGGGGCCGAACACGTTAAGCTCGGCGTTGGTGTTGGAACCACTTTGGCCAAGCATCAGGTTGCCCCCGGCGGTGCGCTCGAACCGGCCACCATCGGTGACGCTCAGGCTGCCGTCCCACACCTGGGTCCAGTTGGTGACCGTCTGCCGCCAGGTGGATCCCGGACCGGAGATGGCCAGGCTACCCCCGTTGTTGATGATCATGTCTCCGCCGGGCACGTAGGTCACGGTGGCGCCGTTGTCGATCACCGCGTCATCCCCACCAGCCACGTTGGGCACCTGGGCCGGGTTCCAGTTGCCGGCGGTGCCCCAGTTGCCGTCGCCGGCATTCCAAGTAACCGTGACTGCGTTGGCCGGGCTGGAGCATAGCAACGCGAACACCACCAGTGGTGCGGAGAAAAGCCAGCTGCGACAACGAAGGGGTGAGTGAGGATAGCGGAAGCTCATGGCGTTCAACAGGGTTGCGAGGTTGGAATTCTTACCCTTTTGGTGGTAAAGCCGGAACAGTGCCCAATCAATCTAAAATAATTCAAATCTGCCATTCAGGTTGACCGAATCGCCAATCATCGATCCCAATGCACCGGCTCGGGCGGGTTTGGCTGTTCAACACGGGTTTACAAACGCATCCTCCCATCCGGGTTCGCCACTCCACGGGAACGGGTCGCGGCAATTTTTCAAACAATCGTTTGATCCAGCCGCCGACGTGTGCCATCTGATCCTCCTATCCAACCAGCGTTCACCCCGGTCCCGGTCCCCCGACTCTTCGTCTGCGACCCGCATCGCCACCCGACGCCTTGCATGTCCGCCACCCCATCCACCAAACCCGCCGCCAGCGACACCGCCGACAACCGCGACGCCCCGACCCGCTGCCGCATCCTCGAGGCCGCCACCGCGCTCTACGCCGAGCACGGCTTTGACAACGTCTCCCTGCGCCAGATCACCCGCGCCGCCGGAGTCAATCTCGCATCGGTCAATTACCACTTCGGCAGCAAGGACAACCTGGCCGCCGAGGTCATCGCTTCACGGGTCAATCCGATCAACCGGCAGCGGCTCGACCTGCTGACCTCGGCCGAGCAACTGACCGACGGCGAACCCGTGCCCCTCAAGGCAATCGTGCGGGCGTTCCTCAGTCCGATGTTCTCGTTCGTCGCCAGCGACCCGGAGGCGGGCCCCATGAACCTCAAACTCATGGGCCGCTGCATGAGCCAGCGCGACCTGCCGATGTCCGAGGCCTCGCTGCCGTTGTTCCGCGAGGTCACCCGGCGCTATCCCGACGCGGTCAAGCGCACCCTGCCGGACCTGCCGGTCGAGGTGATCCAGTGGCGCATGCTGTTCTCGGTCGGCGTGGTCGCCCATGCCATGCTGCACGCCGACCTCCTGAACCGGATCACCGGGGGTGCCAGCAGCCGGCTCGATCCGGACACCGTGATGCAGCAGGCGGTTGATTTCTGCACCGCCGGCCTGCGCGCCTCATGGCAACCCGACTGAATCCCGTCACCCGCCTGCCTTGCACCTTGCCGCGCGGTTCTTCCGGCCGGGGGCGTATGAAAGAGCCTGACCACCTCAACGGTCACTCAACGGGGGCGTCCCCTGACATCACCAAGCGGTCCATCCTCAGCATCTGATCTCCCAACTTCCCATCCCCGGTTTCCAGTTTCCATCCCAAGCCCAGTCCCTTTTCCACGTCCCATGCCACCCTTGCCCCGCCAGATTCATCCCGGCAACCCGCGCCAGCCCCAGCGCGCCGCGCCCCTGCTGGCCTGCTGCCTGGCCGGCCTGAGCCTGCTGTCCGGCGGTTGCGCCGGCGTGGCGCCGGAGTCGCGCCTCGACCAGGCCGGATTGGAGGTGCCCGGGGCGTGGTCGACCGACCGCACCGCCGCTGCCGGCATCGACCGCGCCTGGCTGGCCCGGTTCCGCGACCGCCGCCTCAGCGCCATGGTCGATGAGGCCATGCAGCGCAATCCCGACTTGCAGGCCACGGCGATCAACCTGGAGATTGCGCGACAAAACGCCGCCCTGGCCGGCGCCGGCCGACGGCCGACGATCGACCTCAACCTCGAGGGTCGCCGCGCCCAGCAGAACTTCATCGGGTTTCCGATTGATCCCCAGGCCGGCGGTCAGGGAGGTGCGCCGGGCGGCGACGTGCTCAGCAGCCGCAGCAACACCTTCGGCGTGTCATTGAACTCCAGTTGGGAACTCGACATCTGGGGCCGTGTGCGCGCCGGCGAGGCGGCGGCCCTGGCCGAACTGGAAGCGGTGGGGGCCGAGTTCCGGGCCGCCCGGGCGTCGCTGGCGGCACAGATCGCCAAGGCCTGGTTTGCCCTGATCGAGGCGCAGCAGCAGCGGCAGCTGGCCGACGAGACCCTGGCCAG
>SKLO01000072.1 GCA_007123195.1 Verrucomicrobiales bacterium
AGCATAGGAAATCGTCGCGCCAAATCAAGCGGCTGCTGGACGGTTTTGGATCGATTTTTTGTTCCCGGGCCGGTGATGGCGTCGTCGTGCGCCGAGCGGATCACACCGGCCTGGGCGGCGGCGCTCCGGACACCCACCGCCACCCGGTCAGCATCCGACCCCTCGCGCCCCCGTGGCTGGCGGGGTCGGCAGCGGTGGCAAGGCTTCCTCCAACTGCCCCTTGGCCTTCGGCCACGCGAGGGAGGCCTCGATCAGGATCCAGATCTCCAGCAGCAGGGTGGCGATGCCGATGGCGGCCAGCAGGTAGTTGCCGCCAGCCAGCCAGCCGTTGGCGCCGAACACCTGGATCAGCAGGGCGATGCCGGGCAGGAACAACATGAAGATCATCGGCAGCACGATGAACCACACCGGCGTCTGGCGGCGCCACAGCCAGAACGCGATCACCAGGAACGCCAGGCCGGCCAGCAGCTGGTTGGTGGCACCGAACAACGGCCACAGGTTGAGACCGCCGCGGCCGAGGTTTTCCCACTGCCAGGGGTTGCCTGGCTGCGGCACCGCCGCCACCACCAGCGCCACCGCCACCGCCAGAATGGTCGCCCCGTGGATCGAGGTGAACGGGGCCAGTAATGGCTTCAACGGCGTGCGCCCGCCGAACGACCCGGCCAGGGTCGAGGCCAGCTCCTGGGTCACGTAACGCTGCAGGCGGCAGGCGGTGTCGAGCGTGGTGGCGGCGAACGAGGCCACCAGCACTCCCATCAGCGCGACCGCGAAACCGGCGCCGACGCCCATCGCCTGCAGGAAGTTGGCCGAACCATTGACGAACGCGTTGATCTTGGCTGCGAAGCCATCGGCTGCGGCCCAGTCGCCGTAGCGCGAGTCGAACGCCGCCGTCCCGGTCAGCGTGCCGCCGGTCTCCGTGCCGTCGACGAACTCGGACACCCCCAGGCCCAGTCCGGCCACGCACGCCAGAATCACCAGGGTGGCCAGGAACCCCTCGGTCAGCATTGATCCGTAGCCGACCATCTGCGCGTCGGTTTCGTTCTTCAGTTGCTTGCTCGACGTGCCGCTCGACACCAGGCAGTGGAACCCGCTGATCGCGCCGCAGGCGATGGTGATGAACAGGAACGGGAACAAGAAGGGCGCACCCTGCGGTGACGGGTTGAAGCTGGGCGCGACGATCTCCAGGTCCGGCCGCGACTCCACCGCTGAACCCTCCACCGCCACCGGCGCCCCGCCGACGAACGCGGCCACCGTCAGGCCGATCACGATCAGCGCCAGCGCGCTCAGCAGCTGCAGGCTGTTGATGTAGTCGCGCGGCTGCAGCAGCACCCACACCGGCAGCACCGACGCGGCGTAGGAATACAGCAGCAGCAGCAGCACCCAGACCATGGTGTCGAGTCCGGCCATGGTCCGGTTGAAGGACCCCAGCAAGCCGACATCGCCGTAGGCCACCGACAGATACATCAAGCCAAGCACCGCCAGCGAGGGCAGCAGCAGGTTGACGCCGCGCCGGTGCAGGTAGACCCCGACCACGATGGCGAGCGGGATCTGCACCAGGCACGGAAAGATCGCCGCCGGAAACATCTGGAACACGCTGGCGATCACCAGCCCGAAGATCGCCAGCACGATCGTCAGCGCCAGGAACAGCACGCCGAGGAACAACACCCGCGAACGTCGGCTCAGCACCCGTCCGGCGATCTGGCCCACGGTTTGCCCCCGGTTTCGCAGTGACACCACCAGCGAGCCGAAATCGTGCACCGCGCCGATCAGGATGGATCCGAACAAGACCCACAACAAGGCCGGCACCCAGCCCCAGATCACCGCCACCGCCGGCCCCACGATCGGGCCGGTGCCTGCGATCGACGTGAAATGGTGGCCGAACACCACCGTTTTGCAGGTCGGCACGTAGTCCCGGTCGTCGTTCAACGCCACGCTCGGCACCTGCGCCTGCGGGTCGAGCTTGAAAATCTTCCGCGCCAGCCAGCGGCCATAGGTGTGGTAAGCGATCAGGTAGAGCACCAAGGTGCCCAGTGCGAGAGCCAGGGTTTCCATCTTTTCAACTGGTGGGGGCGGGCCGCGCCATCGGCCGCTTTGGACGCTCCCCGGCAAGATCTGCTTTCACCGGGGCACGCGGTCCGCTAACAATGGATCGTTGTTGGACCGGTCTGCAGCCCAAGCTGTAGGCGGTCCGTGTCCACGTGTCCAGTCCGATGCCCGATTTCCTCGTCTCCACCCCCTTCCTTGCCGCCGCACCCCTCTGGCACCAGTGGGTGGTTGGTCTGCTGCTGGTCGGCATCTTCTTCGCGTTCACCCGCGAGCGCATCGCCGTCGAACTGATCGCCATGTCCGGCTTCGCCGCGGTGATGCTGCTGGGCATCATCCCGACCGAGCGCGCCGCCGCGGTGTTCGGCAACAGCGGGCCGCTGATCGTGGCCTGCATGTTCATCCTCAGCTCCGCCCTCCGCCGCACCGGCAGCATCGAATTGCTCGGCAGCTGGTTCGAACGGGTCGGTGGCAAGTCTCCGTTGCGCATGATCGCCGCCCTGTTCCTGATCGTTGCCCCGCTGTCCGCGATGGTCAACAACACCCCGGTCGTGGTCGTGTTCCTGCCGATCCTCATCGGCATCTCCCGCAGCGTCAACATCCCCGCCTCCAAGCTGCTCATGCCCCTGAGCTTCGCCGCCATCGTCGGCGGCACCTGCACCCTGGTGGGCACCTCGACCAACGTGCTCGCCGCCGAAATCGCCGTGGCCAACGGCATGGCCGCGTTCGGCATGTTCGAAATCACCGCGCTCGGCATCATCTACCTGGCCGTGGCTGCGACCTACATGCTGACCATCGGTTACCGCCTGACCCCCGTCCGCGACACCCTCTCGACCCTGTTCGAACCCGAGGCCGATCGCGAGTTCATCACCTTCGCGGTCATCGGCGCGGGCTCGCCGCTCATCGGCCAAACCGTCACCACCACCCGGCTCGGACGCAACCGGCGCCTACGCATCATCGACATCATTCGCCGCGGTCGCCGCCTCAGCCGCGCCCTCAACCAGGTCCAGTTCGAGGAGGGCGAC
The DNA here is from genome assembly GCA_007123195.1 of Verrucomicrobiales bacterium. Lineage (GTDB taxonomy): Bacteria > Verrucomicrobiota > Verrucomicrobiia > Verrucomicrobiales > SKLO01 > SKLO01. The sequence goes on from SKLO01000072.1 coordinate 3,069, forward strand.
CAATTGCTCATCAAGGCCCAGCTCTCGGGGGTGGTCGACCTCAAGGACGACAAGTCCCTGCAAATCGCCGGCAACGACGACCTCGGCCTCGAACAGGTCCATACCGAGTCGGCCGTCCTGATGGAGGGCATCCTCGGCCCGAACTCCCTGTTCGTCGGCAAGACCCTCCGGGAACTCAACTTCCGCCAGCGCTACGGGGTACTCATCCTCGCCGTTCATCGCGGCGGCAAAAACCTCCGCGACGACATCGAGAACACGCCCCTGTCCTTCGGCGATACCCTGCTGGTGGAGGGACCTGCCGAGCGCATGCGCCAACTGTTCGAGGAACGCGATTTCATCAACCTCAGCACCACCCGCCACGAGTCCTTCCGCCTCAGCAAGGCACCGATCGCCTTCGGCGCCATCCTGCTGTTCATTTTTGGCGCCGGACTCAAGTCGTTCGCGCCCTTCGACGCCTGGCTGGACCACGTCTCGCTGCTGAGCCTGGCCATGGGCGCCACCGCGCTGGTCATGCTGGCCCGCTGCGTGGAACCCCGCGAGGCCTACGACAGCATCGAGTGGAAGGTCATCTTCCTCATCTTCGGCATGCTGGGGGTCGGCGCCGCCATGCAGGAATCCGGCCTCGCCCTGACCATCGCCGGGGCCGTCACCGGCATCGCCGGTCCGCTCGGCCCCATCGCCGTGCTGGCCGCCGTCTACCTGCTCGCCTCCCTGCTGACCGAGGTCGTGAGCAACAACGCCGTCGCCGTCATCCTCACCCCCATCGTCATCACCCTCGGCCATGCCATGGGGATCGACCCGCGGCCGTTCGTCGTCGCCGTCATGTTCGGTGCCAGCGCCAGCTTCATGACCCCCATCGGCTACCAGACCAACACCCTCATCTACGGCGCCGGCGGCTACCGTTTCACCGACTTCGCCCGCGTGGGCGTCCCGCTGCAACTGCTGTTGTGGCTGGTGGCCATCTTCATGATCCCGCTGTTGTGGCCGCTCCGGCCGCTGTGAGCACGCGCCTCCGGCCCGTGCCCGACCGGTTGAACGTCCGTCCCGGACAGCTGTCGATTTCACTTGCCAACCGCGACCGGCATCGCTATGTCTGCCAGCTTGCGCCTGCCGGGCCTGCCGTCAACCCTCTGGACCGGGGCGTTTGTCACCACCTGCGACCGTTCACCGGTCCGTGCCGTTACCACCTTTCCGATCCGTTACCGTCATGGCGAAAAAGCAAGCCGCAACCAAGAGCCCGGCATCCACCAAGACCAGCTCCCCCGATACCAAAGCCCCCGGTTCCAAAGCGAAACCAAAGACCAAGGCAGCCAGGAAGACCAGCGCGACGGTCGATGACTCCGCCGCGGAGAAGGTGGCGGAAGCCTCCAAGTCAGCCGCTGACGCCAAGCCGAAAACGAAGTCCAAGCCCAAGCCCAAGCCCAAGGCCAAGACGAAGGCGGTGTCTTCTCCCACCGGGGGGGCGGCGGCCGCTGGCTCGAAACCGGCCGCCAAAACCAAGTCCCAGACCAAAGCCAAGGGCGCTGGCGGGTCCGCGGGCAGTGTCGGCACCAAGAAGGCGCCGACCCCCAAGCCGAAATTAAAGCAGGCCAAGCTGAAGCCGGCCTACCCGAAATCCAGCTCGTTCGTCCGCTCCCAGCACCAGAAGCTGCTCGAGTTGCGCGATTCCCTGTTCGATACCGTCCAGGGTGCCACCCGCGAAAACCTCCGCAGCCGCTCGGAAGGCAACGATGCCTCGGCCTTCGGCATGCACCAGGCCGACGCCGGCAGCGAAGCCTA
>SKLO01000566.1 GCA_007123195.1 Verrucomicrobiales bacterium
CGGCGTGACCGTCACTGTCTGCCATCCGAACGAATGGCGGCCGCTGCACCTCGACCGAACTGCGACTCGAAAAAACAGCTTGAAAGGCTGCCCCAATTGCCCCAAAAAAGACCAGAGTAGCAACCGCCCTTCCTCACCTCTCCCCGCTCAATCGACCCCGCATCCAACCTATGAAAAAAACGCACCGCAAGCCGATTCTGACGGCCTTTGGCGCCCTCGCCGTGGCATTGGCCGCTCCTTCCATGCTCATTGCCCAATCGGCTCCGGTTGACGAACACTCACTCAGATTCCACGCGGATCCGGAAAAGTCCGAGCTGGCCGTGGATTTCCGCCTGGTGGAGGACACGGTAGCCGATGACCCCGCCGCTGTGAGCGTGCGGGCCACGGCTGCCGGGGTGGCCGAACCGCTCAGGACCGCCTGGGAGCCATGGGAGCCGACTGATGTGCCCGCCACGGCGTGGTTGATCATCATCGATAGCAGCAACCCAGCCCGCCAGGCCACAGTCGCGGACAATGCCCAGGTGGTGCAGGAATTCATCGGCAAGCTCCCGAGCCACGATGCCTTTGCGATTTATGAACTGGCCCTCGGTCTCGAAGAGGTAACGCCGTTCGGAACTCCATTGGCCACGGCTTCCGAGAAAGTCGAGGGCATCAGGGCGGAGGGCGACGCCTCGCTGGGCACGCTGATTCACCAAAGCGTGCGCGAAGGGCTGAAACTGCTGGATGAAAGGAGCGAGCCACGCAAGGCGGTGCTTCTACTGAGTGATGGCAAGGACGAGACTCCTGGTGGAGCCGATGCCATCACAATGGCCCAGAATCAACTCATTGCCATGGCCAGGGAAAGCAAGGTGGTGATCCACACCATCGGCTACGCCGAGCGCTCGAACGAGTTGGTCTATTTCGGTCAGCTCCGTGAACTTTCAAATCAGACCGGCGGCATTCATGTGCCTGCCGCCCTGCGCACCCGCGCACTGCCCGATGGCACCCTGAATCGTTTCCTCCAAGTGATGCAGGGAGCGGGGCGGGCGATCGTGAACGTCGCGCCGCTCAAGGATTCATCCCCCGTTCCGGACGTGTTGCTGGAAGTCACCACCGAATCCGGCCGCCGAACCCGAATTGTGATTCCCGCGGAACAAGTAACCGCCGCGCTCACCACGCCGGCAGCCATCAATCAACCCGCGCCTGAAACGGAAGACCAGGGCGAGGAAAATGCGGAGGAGGCTGGCGAGGGAGCAGAGGATACCGTAGAAGCCACAGAGGAGACCGAAGAGGAAACGGAACATCAAGACACCACGGAGACAACCGAAAGTGATTACGAGGAGCTCACAGAGACAGAGCCTGAGGAATCAGGCGTTCCGATGTGGATCTGGCTGGTGCTTGGCTTGCTGGTGCTCATCGGGCTGGTCGCCGGGTTGAAAATCCGCGCCCAGAATCGCCGGCGCCAGGAGGATGCCCTTGCCGCCGAGGAGGATGCCAGAATCGCCGCCGAGCGCGAAGAGGAGGATCGAAAGCGCGCCCTGGAAGCAGAACAAGCCCGCAAGAGCGGAGCCACCAAGCCGCTCGCCTGGCTGGAAATGTGTGACGAAAAGCAAACCCGTGCCCCGGTGACCATCACCAGCCTGAAGATCGGACGCGGCCGCCACAACGATCTGGTGCTTCGCAACGACAGCGTCTCCGGCAACCACTGCGTGATCAACCTGACCCGCGAGGGCTACTGGACGATCAACGACCTCCAATCCGGCAACGGCACGAAGGTAAATGACCAGGAAATCACTCAGGCGAACCTCCAGCACGGCGACATCATCGAGCTCGGCGAACTGCGCATGCGCTTCCTGATTCCCTCCTAGGCGGCGCCCTGCGCTAACACCCGATTTTGCCATGAAAACCTACCTGGTCGGACGCAAGAACAACCGGATCCAATGCGACATTGAAATCCCGGAGACCGAGCGCTCGGTGAGCCGCAAGCACCTTGAGCTGACCGTCTCCGACAGCGGGGAATGCTATCTGGTGCACATCCACCAGCAGAACATCACCGAAGTGTGGGATGCGGGCGCGCAACAGTGGCAGCCACTCAGCCAGCAATACGTCGGCTGGGATGATCCGTTGCTGCTTGGCAGCTATCGCACGACGGCCCGCCAATTGCTTGGACTCATGGGCGGCAGTTCACCGCCAGCATCGGCCGCTCATGCGCCTGAAGCCCCGGCATCGGCTCCACAAGCCGGTGCACAGGTCTACTGGGACCCGGATGCCGGAACCTTCGTAAGGCGCTGAAAGCAACAACACCCGCCACCTCCACTCTCCCCTATTGACCTATCCCATGCCGCCAAAGCCATCCGCCACCCAACTCACCACGCCCGGCAATTCCGCGAGCGAACGGGTGTGGACAATTGTGCTTTCGGCATGTGTGGGCCTCGGCGTCGTGCTGGTGCTCAACCTTATCGGCCCGTTGCAGATCAAAACCGACGCCCCGGAAGGCGAAATAGTGCGCGTCGACCTGAGCCGCATCCTCGTCGATTGGGAATATTACCAGGCCAACGACGGTAGGCTGGTGAACCGACGGAATCCGTTCGCAGTGCAGTCGTTCATGTGGATCGCGTTTTGCATCGGTTTCGGCGAGCTGTGGCTGCGGCGGCGCGCTCATCGCCACGAACGCTCTGCCATCACCGCCGGCTTGCTGCCGGAGGACGAAAGCTCGATGATCCATGCCGACGATCTGAAGGCCATCTACATCAAGGCCCGAGGCAGTTCCCGGACCGCGGTGCTGCCAATTCTGGTGCGCCGTCTGACAATGGAATTCCGCAAATCCAGATCCATTGAACGGGCCAACGCGCTGCTCGACTCCAGCCTCGCCCTGTTCCAACACCGGTCGGACTTGAATTACACGCTGTTGCGTTATCTGGTGTGGGTGATTCCAACGCTTGGATTCATCGGCACGGTGATCGGGATCGCGTCCGCCATGAGCTTTGCCGGCAGCGGTGTCGTCGACTCCGAGGATCTCCTATCCCCCACCACCCAGCGGCTCGCCGTTGCCTTTTACACCACCCTGTTGGCCCTGGTCCACTCCGGGATCCTGGTGCTCGGCATGTCCCTGATGCAGGCCAGGGAGGAAGCCGTGATCAATGACGCCGGCCAATACTGCCTGGAGAATCTCATCATGAAGCTGATGCAACCGGATCAGTTGGAATCCATCCGCTCCGGAAGATCATGAGCCAATCCTACACAACCCCGAACCTCAGAAATCCACGATCATGAGCGATCCCGACGAGAAAACACGCATCATCCGCCGCAGCAGTGGCGGCACGCCGGCCCCGGCCTTCCAGCCGGCCCCGGCTCCGCAACCAGCGCCCCCCCCCGGAGACGAGACCATCTTCACCAGGCGTGCGCCCGGTGGCACGGATCCCGAGGCCACCCGCATTTTGCAACGTGCCTCCTCCGGCGCATCCCAAACTCCGGCACCCGATGGCGATCCTCACACCAAGCTCGTGCGCCGGCCGTCTTCGAAACCCGCAGCCACCGCGGAACCCGGTGCCACCGCCCAGGAACCAGCGGGCGGTTCGGATGACATGACCAGCGACCCGGTGGTCGGTTGGCTCGTCGTGATCGAAGGCCCTGGCCGTGGCCAGTGCGTGACGCTCGGCTACGGCCAGAACAGCATCGGCAGGGAACCCGGGAACCGCGTGGTGCTCCCCTATGGCGACGGTGAGATCAGCCGCCACAAGCACGCCGTCCTCACCTACGATCCACGCGGGCGGAAGTTCTACATCCAACACGGCGAATCCACCAACCTCACCTACGTCGAGGATTCCCCGGTGCTCGCTCCCACCATGCTCACCGGCGGAGAAGCCATCCGCGTCGGCGACAAAACCGTGCTCAAGTTCGTGCCACTCTGCGGCGACGACTTCGACTGGAATGACTGATACTCCCGTCGTTCCCGATCGGCAACCAGCCCGGCCGCCAGAAGACGGCGCCGGTTCTGCCGAACTGCGCGAAGGCATCGACTACGCAGGACGCCAGATCCGGGGTAGCCGCGAACTGCAGGAGGATTGTTACGGCGTCGTGCCACGCGAGGAATTCGACGGCGCGGAATCGGACCTCTTTGTCGTCGTGGCCGATGGCATGGGTGGTTACGCGGCCGGCGAAGTCGCCAGCGGGCTGGCGGTCGAGACATTCGCCCAGAGCTTCCTGCAATGGGACGCGGGCTGCGACGCCGCGCGCCTGTGGTACTGCCTGGAGGAAGCAAACCGTCGCATTCAGTCGGAAATCGCCTCACGCGGCGAGGCCGTCAAAGGCATGGGCACCACGCTGCTCGCGGTGCTCAAGCGCGCAGGGACCCTGCGCTGGATCAGCGTGGGGGATTCACCGCTGTATCTGTTGCGCGGTGGCAGGCTGCTGCGCATCAACGAACTCCACTCCCACGCCGCCGAGCTGGCGCAAAAGGTTGACCGCGGCGAAATCAGCGCCGAACAAGCCGCCACCGACCCCGGCCGCCACACTCTCAACTCCGCCCTGATCGGGGAAACGATCTACCAGGTCGATGACTCACCACCCATCCCCCTCCAAAGTGGAGACGTGGTTCTGGCCGCCAGCGACGGCATCCATACCCTCGATGATGCCGAGATCGAGGCGCTAACCGCCAGAGGAAGCCAGGGCGGCAATGCCGGCGCCATTGCCGAAACCATCATCGAAGCGGTGGTGGAGAAGAACAAACAGCCCCAGGACAATACCACACTCGTCGTCATCCGCATCACCTGATCTTCGACCCAAAGGACCAAACCCATGCTGCGCCGGGCCCACAGGGACATCTCGATCTTCAACCTCTCGGCAATCGATCTCTTCTGCTCGGGAA
>SKLO01000224.1 GCA_007123195.1 Verrucomicrobiales bacterium
CGGGGAGGCGGTGGAGAAGGTGGTGCAAAAGGAGGGCAAGCTGTCGCGGGTGGAGCTGGTGAGGTGTCGGGTGAGGTATTTCACTGACGGGGTGGCGATAGGCAGCCGCGGGTTCATTGAGGAGTTGTTCCGGGCGCGGCGCGGGTGTTTCGGGCCGAAACGCAAGGACGGGGCGCGACCGATCCGGGAGGCGGACACGGGATTGTTCTCGCTGCGTGCGCTGCGGGTGCAGGCGGTGGAGTGAGGGCGCCGGGTTCGAGTTGGCGGGGCCACCGGTCCGTAGTGCCGGTCGTGCCAGGCAAGCTGGCATGGCGGTGTTTCCTTGAGGTTGGGCTCGATCAGCCGGTGAGCCTGGCCCCGGCAGGGCATGTACGCCGGGTGCTGGCCGCGGGTCGCTCGGGCGGCTGGCATGTTTTGTGATCGGCGGTATGCTGGCTGGCTCGACTAAGGGCAACGCAACGCAGCGAACCGGACAGGATGGTCCACATGCAGGCAGCAACAACAAGGGTGACCGCGGATGAGGCGCGGGCGGGACCGATACGGTCGGGGACTTCGCCGGGTCTTGCGGGTGCGCTTGAGCTGGACGCCAGCCCGGAGCAGGTGGCGCGGTCCCTGGCGGCGCAGGGGCCGGTGGCCTGGCTGGACGCGTCCATGCCGGGCGGCTGGCGGGCGACCCTGCTGGCGCCGTTGCCGGCGACCGGCCATGGGGAGGTGGCCGAGGGTTCGATGGACGACCCGGCTGACCGCGCTCGCCTGCGCCGATGGACCACCACCGCCTACGGTCGGCCCCAAGCAGCAGGGTGGCCGCGGGAGGTGGTGGTAGGCTCGGTGGATTTTGATGGCCGCTTTCGGTTCGGTCGCTGCGATCGGGTGCTGTGGCACGATTCGCGTTGCGGCCGCTGGTTCGGTGACGCCCGGTTGGCGCGGGGCCTGGTGTCGTGCCGGCTTTCCGTGGGACCAAGCCGGCCGTTGCCGTCGCTCTTTTTCCGCCAGTGCCTGGACCGCGACCAGTTCTGCGCGATGGTGCGGCGGGCGCAGGAGTATATCGCCGCCGGGGACATCTACCAGGTCAACCTCGCGCGGCGCTATGAGGCGGCTTGGCCGGACGATGGCGACGCCATGGGCTTGTTTTGCCGGTTGCGTCGGGTATCGCCGGCGCCGCACGCTTGTTTCCTGGACTGGGGAGACGGGCGCCGGGTGCTGTCGGTGTCGCCGGAAACCTTGCTGGCGTTTGATGGCGCGCGGGTGCTGACCCGGCCGATCAAGGGAACCCGTCCTCGCGGGATCACGCCGGCCGGGGACGCGGCGCTCGCGGTGGAGTTGTCGTCCTGTCCCAAGGAGGCGGCGGAGCTGGTGATGATCACCGACTTGCTGCGCAACGATCTTGGAAGAGTCTGCGAATTCGGCAGCGTGAAGGTGCCTGAATTGCTGGCGTTGAGGCGGTTCAGCCATGTGCAGCACCTGGTGTCGACGGTCGAGGGCCGGCTACGGCCGGGACTCGACGCGTGGGAGGCGCTGGCGGCGTGCTTGCCTGGGGGCTCAATCTCCGGGGCGCCGAAGTTGCGGGCGCTGGAAATCATCGGCGAACTGGAACCCGACCGGCGCGGGCTCTACACCGGGGCCTTGGGCTGGATTGGCCCGGGCGGGGCGGGCGAGTTCAGCATCGCCATCCGTACTCTGGTGATGGAGGCGGGGCGCCTGCACTTCCATGTCGGCGCCGGGGTGGTGGCGGATTCGGTGCCGGACCGGGAGTTTGACGAGACCCGCCACAAGGCGGCGGGTCTGTTGCAAGCCTGCGCCTAGGCGGCGGATTGGCCGGCCGTGACCTTGCCGGGAGTCTCACTGGGGCCGTCAACTCCGGAGCAGGGTGGCGCGGCAGGCCGGTGCCGGGCCATTGGGCCAGGCCTGCGCCGGGCACGAAAACGCCACCGGCGGCGAGAGCGGCCGGTGGCGTTGCGCGCGGGCATACGCCCTATTAAGGCAGGACCTCCAGCGTCTGAGGCTGGCGGTCCTGGCATTGGAAAAATCCTGAAGGCGAGCGACTTAGAGGGAAGCCTTGAGGTTTGAAGACGGGTTGAAGCGGATGGTCTTGGAGGCCGCGATGTCCATCGGCTCACCGGTTTTCGGGTTGCGGCCGGTGCGGGCGGCCCGCTCGGAGACCTTGAAGGCGCCGAAGCCGATGATTTGCACGGCGCCGTCCTTCTGGACGCCCTTGCTGATGCTGTCGAGCACGGCCGCGACCGCGTCGGTGGCTTCTTTCTTGGTGGCTTCCGCGCCGAGTTGGGCTTGGACGGCGTCGATGAGTTCTGCTTTGTTCATAAGCTGGGGTGGGTGGTTGTTACCGGTCCCCTGTGAAGTAGGTTCGATCCAGGGAATAGCCTGCACTCATCCGAAATTCCGGCGCCAGCGTCAACCCCAATATGCATCCCAGCGCAAAAAATGGCCCTGAGCAGGTCTGGACGGAACTGCATTCGCGGGTCCGAAGGCTGTTGCTACGAGGGCCGAGGGTGGATTCCAGTGCCTGGCTGGCGCCGGGGGTAACGGTGGTCGGGTCGGTCGATGTGGGGCCCCGCGCCAGCCTGTGGCCCGGGGTGGTGGTGCGCGGCGATTTGGCGCCGATCATCATTGGCGGGGAGTGCAACCTGCAGGATGGGGTGGTGGTGCACGTGGCCGACGACGGGCCGGTCCGGCTCGGGTGCGGGGTGAGTTGCGGCCATCGGGCGGTGATCCACGCATGTGAGATTGAGGACCACTGCCTGATTGGGATGGGGGCAGTGGTGATGGACGGTGCCCGGCTGGGCCGCGAGTGTCTGATTGCTGCGGGGGCGGTGGTGCCGAAGGGCATGGATGTGCCCGATGGCAGCTTGGTGGCGGGCTTGCCCGGACGGGTGGTGCGCCAGTTGAGCGGGGAGGAGCGGGCGCGGCTGGTGCGCCTGGCGGAAAAGTATGTGCAGGTCAGCGCGGTTTACCGGCAGCATCCCGGAGCATGGCCATCGGATCGGCCGGCGCGGGGATAATCGCGCGGTTGTCAATCCGCTTGCTCCTGCTAGGCTGAGGGTGTGTCAACAAGCGGAGGAGTCATTGAAGTCCAGGTGAGGGCCATCCTCCCGACCAGCGGGGGGTGCGCGGTGTTTCTGGGCAACAGCGAGAAGAATTTCGTGATCTACGTCGACCAGACGGTCGGCGCCGCGATCAGCATGTTCATGCAGGGCATTCCGAAGGAACGGCCCCAGACCCACGACCTGATGGCCACTCTGCTGGCCGCTTTCGGGGCCAAGCTGCTGCGGGTGGTGATCAATGATTTTCATGAGCGGGTGTATTTTGCCCGGATGATCCTGGAGGCCAGCAACGAGGTGATGGAGCGCAAGCTCATCGAGATCGACGCGCGGCCGAGCGACAGCATCGCGCTGGCGGTGCAGCAAGGCGCGCCGATCCTGGTCAGTCGCCACGTGTGGGACGACGTCGAAGACATGAGCGAACTGCTCGACAAGATGGAGGAGCAGGGCTTCCAGAGTGGCGAAGAGCCGGATTGAGCAACCGGCAGGCGCGGGGCTCGGGTTGTTGGCCCGCCTGTCTTTTGTCTTGCAGCCGTGGGGTGACTCGCTAAAATCACCTTCCTCTTCGAATCGGTGCCGGGAGCCTTTGGGTTTGACATTGCCTCCCGATGCCAGTCAGTCCAAGACACAGATGAAAATTTTGCTTCTAGGCGCAGGTGGCTTCATCGGCGTGAACATGGTCGAGCGCCTCCTCAAGGATGGTGCGCATGATATCACCGCGGTGGATATCGAGAAAACGAAGCTGGAGGAACTGGGAGCCCTCAGCAACCCCCGGATGACCTACCTTCGTCTGGACATTCGTCGCGACAACAACGCCCTCGAAGAAGAGGTGAAAAAGGCCGATGTGGTGGTCGATCTGGTGGCGTTCGCCAACCCGGCGCTCTACGTTTCCGACCCGCTGGGCACCTTCCAGCTCAATTTCATCGAGAACCTCAAGATCGTCGATTACTGCGTCAAGCACCAGAAGCGCATCGTGCAGTTTTCGACCTGCGAGGTCTACGGCGTCACGGCAGCCAGCGTGATTGGCAAGGACCCCAAGGACATGCCGTGTCCGTTCGTCGAGGACGAGACCTTCCTGATCATGGGGCCGATCAATGCCCACCGCTGGATCTACGCCAGCGCCAAGCAGTTGCTGGAGCGGGTCCTGCACGCCTACGGCCTGCAGGAGGGCCTGAACTGGTCGATCATCCGCCCATTCAACTTCATCGGGCCCCGCATCGACTACCTGCCGAGTGAGGCCGCTGGCAATCCGCGCGTGTTTTCGCACTTCATGAACGCCCTGCTCTACGGCACCCCGATGAAACTGGTGGACGGCGGCTGCAACTTCCGTGCCTACACCTACATCGACGACGCCGTCGACTGCATCGTGCGCATTCTGGAGAACAAGGGTGGCGTCTGCGACCGCCAGATCTTCAATATTGGCAAGCCGGACAACGAGTTGACCATCAAAGAGTTGGCCTATTTGATGAAGGAGGTGTTCGACGAGCACTTCCGCGAGGAGGGCGACCCGGAGCCCGAAATCGTGGATGTCTCAGCCGAAGAGTTTTACGGCAAGGGATACCAGGACTGCGACCGCCGCATTGCCGACATCAGCAAGGCCCGGACCCTGCTTGGCTGGAACCCGCAGTATGGCACCCGCGAGGTGGTTTACAAGACCATGGAATACTTCGTAGACCGGTTTCGCGAGAAGCAGCGGGCCGCTGCCGCCGCCCCGGCCAGCGCCAACGCTTGAACCGATGGACCTGCCGCCCGGGCAGGAGAGTCCAGGGGCCGCGGTGGTGAC
>SKLO01000363.1 GCA_007123195.1 Verrucomicrobiales bacterium
GCAATGAACACGCGCCCATCAGACTAAAGATGCTCACCATGAACCAGCTATGAATCGTCGCCCCACCCACCCTCGGGGTGATCAAAGTAGTCCTCATAACTCATTTATTATCAGTGTCCATCAGTGTCCATCAGTGGTTTAATCCATCTCTTTAGACCCCTCTTTGTCAGCCCACCCGAACGCCACCGGTCGCCCCCCCAACGGACCATTGCCCCGGCTCCCATGACCGCCGCCGAGCCCAGCATCAGCCCCGCCACCCGCCACCGGGGGCCCGAACTGCTCGCGCCCGCCGGCAACTGGGACTGCGCCCGCGCCGCCGTGGCCAATGGCGCCGACGCCATCTACTTCGGCCTCCCCAGGTTCAACGCCCGCCTCCGCGCCGACAACTTCACCGCCGACGATCTGCCGGAGCTGATGCGCTTCCTCAAGCGCCACCGCGTGCGCGGTTACGCCGCGCTCAACGTGCTCATCTTCCCCCACGAACTGCACGCCGCCCTCACCGACCTCGAATTGGCCGCCGCCGCCGGGGTCGACGCCGTCATCGTCCAGGACCTCGGCCTCGCGCGCCTGTGCAAGCAGACCTTGCCCACCCTGGAACTGCACGCCTCCACCCAGATGACCCTCACCTCGCCCGAGGGCCTGCAGTTCGCCCGCCGCTGGCTCGACCTCGACCTCGCCGTGCTGGCCCGCGAACTTTCGCTGCGTGAACTGGAGAAATTCCGCGCCACCGAACCCGGCGCCCTGCCGCTCGAGGTGTTCGTCCACGGCGCCCTCTGCGTCGCCTACTCGGGACAATGCCTCACCTCCGAGTCGCTCGGCCGCCGCTCGGCCAATCGCGGCGAATGCGCCCAGGCCTGCCGCCTGCCCTACACCATGCTGGTCGACGGCCAGCCGCTCGACCTCGGCCCCCGCCGCTACCTGCTCTCACCCCAGGACCTCGCCGCCATCGATGAAATCCCCCGCCTGATCGAACTCGGCATCCGCTCGTTCAAGATCGAGGGCCGGCTCAAGTCACCCGAATACGTCGCCGCCGTCACCGCCGCCTACCGCCGCGCCATCGATGCCGCCGTGACCCGGCAACCGGTGCCCGCCGACCAGGCCCGCGATGACCGCTACGCCATGGAAATGAGTTTCTCGCGCGGCTTCTTCAGCGGCTGGTTCCACGGCGTCAACCACCAGCGCCTGGTCCCCGCCCTCAGCGGCAAGAAACGCGGCATCCACGTCGGCACCGTCCGCCGCGTCCACCAGGGCTGGATCGAGCTGGACCAGCTCCGCGTCCCCCTCCGCGCCGGCGACGGCGTGGTGCTGGTCGAACCAAACCCCACCGACCCCGACCTGCCGGCCGAGCAGGAACAAGGCGGGCGCCTGTTCGAGGTCCGCGGCCGCCGCCTCAGCCTCCACCGCTCCGGCCATCGCCTGCGCCAGGTCCGGCCCGGCACCGGGCTGTGGAAAACCGACGACCCCCAGCTCAACAAGCACCTGCGCCAAAGCTTCCAACGCCTGCCCGACCCGCCGGCCGACCGCCAACCCCTGCGGCTGCGCGCCACCGGCGCCGCCGGCCGGCCGCTGCAACTGACCGCCCTCGCCGCCGACCGCACCGAACTGGCCACCTGCCAGTCCTCGCTGCCATTGCAACCGGCCCGCACCCACCCGCTCACCGCCGACCTCGCCCGCGAACGCCTGGCCAAGCTCGGCGACAGCGGCTACCACCTCGACCATCTCGACTGGCAGCTGCCCCCCGGCCTGACCATGCCCCCGGGCGAGATCAACCGCCTGCGCCGCGCCATCGTCGCCGCCCTCCACCAACGCCAACCACAGCACCAGCCACCCGCCGCCGCGCCAACGCCACCCGCCCCCCGCCCACCGGCCGTCTCCCTCCATGCGCAACTCCTCGACCTGCACCAGGCCGCCACCACCGACAAAACCACGACCATAGCCGCGCCGGCACGGCTGCACGCCCTCTGCCGCACCGAAGCCCAGGCCGCCGCCGCCGCCAGCGCCGGGATCGACCGCCTCTACCTCGACTTCGAGGACATCCGCCGCTTCGCCGACACCGTCGCCCGCCTGCGCGCCGACCACCCCGCCCTGCCGCTCTGGCTCGCCACCCCGCGCATCCAGAAGGCCGGCGAATCCGGGTTCTTCAAGCTCATCGAGCGCGCCGCGCCCGACGGCGTGCTGGTGCGCAACCTCGGCGCCATCGACCACTTCCACGCCGCCGGCGTGCCGATGGCCGGTGACTTCTCGCTCAACACCGCCAACGGCCTCACCGCCGCCCTGCTGCGCGAAGCCGGGCTCGAAACCCTGACCATTTCCTACGACCTCAGCCTGCCCCAGGTGCTCGACCTGCTGACCCAGGCGCCGCCCTCCTGGTTCGAACTCACCCTCCACCAGCACATGCCCATGTTTCACATGGAGCACTGCGCCTTCGCCGCCTTCCTGTCCGAGGGCACCGACTTCACCAACTGCGGCCGCCCGTGCGAAAAACACCGGGTCAAACTGCGCGACCGCGTCGGCATGGAACACCCGCTGCACGCCGATGTCGGTTGCCGCAACACCCTGTTCAACGCCCAGGCCCAGACCGGCGCCGCCCACGCCGACACGCTGCTCGACGCCGGCCTGCGCCAATTCAGGATCGAACTGCTGGAACAAACCCCGCCCGAGACCATCGAGGTGCTGGGACTCTACCGCGACGTCATCGACCGACGCCGCACCGGGTTCGACCTGTGGCGACAGTTGCGCGCGGTCGACCGCCTCGGCGTCACCACCGGCACCTGGTCCGACGACGGCCACGCCCGCAAGGTCGCCGCCCCCGCCATCACCCCTTAGTCCCCCCGGCCGGCAATGGGCCTGCATGGTTGAGAAGGTGAATCGGCACACTGGTGGTGGCATCCCTCCAAGGATGCGGGGTTCTTTGGTGATCCGGGTCCGGTGACCTCGTGGGACCGCCCGAAACGGGCTTTGCACGAGATCTGAACGGCGCCGATTGACGCGGGCGTTCCCGGTCGTCGGGCCCAACGAGCCTTCATTCCTCAGCCCAAGGCAACGCCCGCTTGCCAGCGGCCTGTAGGGCCCGCGATCCGGGAGCGGCCGGTTCGTTCCCCCCGCTGCCAGCCGGTGACTTTTCCCGGTCACCACATCAAAATAACCACTTTAAGCCCTGTTTTTCAACAAGTTGCCCAAATTGACCGAAGCCGGATTCCGCATTCCCCTTGCGTCGGTGCTTCAACAAAGTTAAGGTTTACCTGTGTCCTCAAGTGCCTTGCCTCCAGCTTGCGTCCTGTGGCGGCGCATCGTCGAATGGCTCGGTGTTTTCACCCACGGGTTTTTGATTGACCTGCGACCGCTGCCAGCGACCTGCCCCCCGCGCGATTCCGCCGCGGAGCGGATTCGCGCCATCCATCGGTCGGGTCTGCTTGGGGACATGCTCACCACCGCTCATGGACCGGTCGCTCTGACCGGCCGGGGCGGTCTGGCTCGTGGACCGGCCTGGCTGGCTCCAGTGGCCACCCAGTCGCGATCGCCCCGGAAGGGCCGCACCGGTCCGCGCCCAACCTTAAACAACCATCAAAATCATGTCTTCAAGTGTAGAAAATCGCCAAGGCCAACGCCGGGGCAACTCCCGCCGCCGCCGAGGCGGCAACCCATCCTCATCCGGCGGCAACTCCCCGGGCTCGGGCTCCAACCGACGCCCCCGCTCGCGCTCGCAATCCAGGCGGGGTGACAACAACCTCGACCCGCGCCGACGCCTCGACGAGGCCAAGGCCCGCGCCCGCAAGGAACCCGCGGCGCCGCCAAGCCTGTGGCAGCGGCTGGTGAGCCTGTTCACCGGCAAACCGGCCACCACCGGTAGCAGTGGTCGCCCGGGCCAGAAGCCCAAGACCCAGAGCGGCACCAACCGCCAGCGCAAGGAACCCACGGTGACTCCCAAACGCGCGCCGGAACCCGCCGGCCCGGACCTGAAGCAGCGGCTCAGCGAGGTCAGCAGCGGCAAGCTGTACGTGGGCAACCTCTCCTATGACGCCACCGAGGACCACCTCACCGACCTGTTCAGCGGCATCGGCAACGTCACCAGCGCCGAGGTCGTCAGCAACCGGCGCACCCACCGCTCCAAGGGCTACGCGTTCGTCCACATGAACACGGTGGATGAAGCCAGGCGCGCGGTCGAGATCCTCCACGACAAGGACTTCATGGGCCGCAAACTCATCGTCAGCGGCGCCCGCAGCACCCGCGAACTCGACTCCGACGACGATGACGGCGACGGCACGGAACCCGGTGGCCAGGCGCAGCAGCAAGCGACCACTGCGGACCCGGATGACACCGACAACACCGCACCCGCCGCCGGCCACTAACGCCGCCGGCCGACCGGCCGCGCTGACCAGCACCCGATCTCGACACGATCGCGGCCAGCCATCGGCACTTATCTCACCAACCGCCCGGGGCAACCCCGCCCCGGGCGGTTTTTTTGTCATGATCCCTCGTGCCCGGACCGTGCACAGAGGATCGGATTGCGCCTACTCAACCAACGAACTGCCGCCAACCGCCGCGCATGATCAGCATCAATCCAACGGACCCGCTCACTCAGCACCAGAATCATCCTCCCCTCCCCTCCCCGGCCTCGCGAGCGCAACGCCCGTAGGTTGAATTGCTGCAATTCGACCGGGGTGCGCGTCGCCCGTTCCCAGCGACCCCTTCCTTCACGACCCCCCTTACGTCCTCTGCGAATGACCCGCCAAACGAGGTCCCGCCACCAACCGCACGCACGACGCACAGCAGGTCGAATTACGCCAATTCAACCCTCGGGTTGCCTCCCCCGCCGCGCGAA
>SKLO01000156.1 GCA_007123195.1 Verrucomicrobiales bacterium
GAATCAGCCACCCTTGGCCTCGAACACCAGGCTGCCGTCGGCCAGATCGACGTGGATCGTCTGGCCATCCCGGAAGCTGCCGTCCAGCACCCGCAGGCTGAGCGGGTCGAGCAGGCAGCGCTGGATCGCCCGCTTCAACGGCCGGGCGCCATAAACCGGGTCGTAGCCCTGGCTGCCGATGAACTCGCGGGCGGCGTCGGTCAATTCCAGGTCCATCCCCTGCGCCAGCATGCGCCGCCGCACCCGCTCCAGCTGGATCTCGACGATCGCTCCCAGGTCCGACGGGCCGAGCCGGTCGAAGATGATGGTTTCGTCGATCCGGTTGAGGAACTCGGGCCGGAAATGGGCCCGCAACGCCTCGATGACGCGCGCCTCGCGCTGTTCGGCGTTGGAGTCGTCGGTGATGAACTGGCTGCCGATGTTCGAGGTCATGATGATGACCGCGTTCTTGAAGTCGACCGTGCGCCCCTGGCCGTCGGTGATGCGGCCGTCGTCGAGCACCTGCAGCAGCACGTTGAACGCGTCCGGGTGCGCCTTCTCGACCTCGTCCAGCAGCACCACCGAGTAGGGCCGGCGGCGGATCGCCTCGGTCAGCTGCCCGCCCTCCTCGTAGCCCACATACCCGGGCGGCGCCCCGATCAGGCGCGCCACCGCGTGCTTCTCCATGTATTCCGACATGTCGATCCGCGTCATCGCGTTCTCGTCGTCGAACAGGAACTCGGCCAGGCTCTTGCTGAGTTCGGTCTTGCCCACGCCGGTGGGGCCGAGGAACAGGAACGACCCGATCGGGCGGTTCTCGTCCTGCAGGCCGGCGCGCGCCCGGCGGATGGAGTTGGCCACCGCCTCGATGGCCTGGCGCTGGCCGATCACCCGGCGCCCGAGCCGCTCCTCCATGTGCACCAGCTTCTCGCGCTCGCCCTCCTGCAGGCGCGACACGGGAATGCCGGTCCACGACGACACGACCCGCGCGATGTCCTCCTCGTCGACCTCCTCCTTGAGCATGCGCGAGGACTGCTGGACCTCACCCAGGCGCTGCTGGAATTCCCGCAGCGCCTGCTCCTTGCCCGGGATGACGCCATACTGGATCTCGCCGGCGCGCGCCAGGTCGCCGAGTCGTCGCGCCTGTTCAAGCTGGGTGCGCAGATCGTCGATCTCGCCCTGCAGCTTGCGGACGTCGTCGATCACGGCCTTTTCATTCTGCCACTGCGCTTTCAGCCGGTCGGTTTGCTCGCGCAGCGTCGCCATGTCGCGCTCGATGGTCTCCAGCCGCGCCTTGCTGGCGTCGTCCTTCTCCTTCGCCAACACCTGGCGTTCCATTTCATACTGCATCCACTGCCGCTCCAGCTGGTCGATCTCGGTCGGCAGCGAGTCCAGCTCAATCTTCAGCCGCGAGGCCGCCTCGTCGACACAGTCGACCGCCTTGTCCGGCAGGAAGCGGTCGGTGATGTAGCGGTCGGACATGGCCGCCGCCGCCACCAGCGCGCTGTCCTGGATGCGCACCCCGTGGTGCACTTCGTAGCGCTCCTTGAGCCCGCGCAGGATGGCCACGGTGTCGGCAACGCTGGGTTCATCCACCTTGACCGGCTGGAAGCGGCGCTCCAGGGCAGCGTCCTTTTCAATGTATTTGCGATACTCGTCGAGGGTGGTGGCGCCGATGGTGTGCAACTCGCCGCGCGCCAGCTGGGGCTTGAGCAGGTTGCCGGCATCGACCGCGCCCTCCGACTTTCCAGCGCCGACGATGGTGTGCAGCTCGTCGATAAAAAGGATGATTTGTCCTTCGGAATCAGCGACTTCCTTCAGGAACGCCTTGAGCCGCTCCTCGAATTCGCCACGGTATTTCGCGCCGGCGACCATGCCGCCCAGATCCATCGCGACCAGGCGCTTGTTGCGCAGCGAGTCCGGCACGTCGCCGCTGACGATGCGCCGCGCCAGGCCCTCGACGATGGCGGTTTTGCCCACCCCGGGCTCGCCGATCAGCACCGGGTTGTTCTTGGTCCGGCGGGACAGCACCTGCATCACCCGGCGGATCTCCTCGTCGCGCCCGATCACGGGGTCGATCTTGCCCCGGCGCGCCAGCGCGGTCAGGTCGGTGCCATATTTCTCCAGGGTCTGATACTTGCCCTCGGGATCCTGGTCGACGACGCGCTGACTGCCGCGGATGGCCTTGATCGCCTCCATGACGCGGGTCGACTCCAATCCAAGTTGTTGCAGGGCCGCGGCCAGCTCGCCGGAGTGGTCGAGCACCCCCAGCACAAAGTGCTCGACGCTCAGATAATCGTCGCCAAGGTCCTTCTGATGCTTCTGCGCCGCGGTCACGGTCTCGCTCAGCGGCTGGCTGAGGTAAACCTGGCCGCCACCGCCCTGGACCTTGGGCAGCCGGGCCAGCGCCTGTTCCACCTCCGCGGCGACCGCCTCCCGCTTCACCTCGAGCCGGTCGAGCAGCGGTCGGAGCATGCCATCCGGCTGTTCCAGCAACGCCAGCAACACGTGGGCCGGGTACAATTCCTGGTGGCCACGGCCCTGCGCCAGCGTCTGCGCACTCTGCAGCGCCTCCTGCATTTTATTGGTCAATCGATCGAGTCGCATAACAAGGGAACAAGGAAACCAGGCGCGGCCTCTCACGCAAGCGCGCATTCTCTTCGAACCGCCCCCGCAGGGCAGGTTCATCATTTTTACGCCTGTTTTTTCATATCATGCCCTGGTCCTTCAGGGCCATTGAGTTGGATGACTTTTTACACAAACAGGAAGCCGTGGATTTCGCGCAATCTTGCGCTGGACGCGGGGTGAACCCTTGGGTTACGTGGCCCACCTAGTCAAGCTGATGACCGATCCCGAACCGCCCCCGCCAGCTGGTCGCCCCGCGATGCACGTGGTCTGCGCCATCATCACCGATGCCGCCGGCCGGGTATTGGCGGCCCGGCGGCCCCACGACAAGGCGCTGCCGGGCAAATGGGAGTTCCCGGGAGGCAAGGTGGAGACCGACGAGGAACCGATCGAAGCACTCGAACGTGAGATCCTTGAGGAACTGGGTTGCTGCATCCGGGTAGATGCGCCGTTGCCCCCGGTCGAGCACGACTACCCACACGGAAGGGTCGTGCTGCAACCTTACCGCGCCACCCTGACAGCCGGCTTCCCGGAATGCCGGGAGCATGCCGAACTGCGTTGGGTGGCTGCGGCCGACATTGACGGCCTCGACTGGGCCGAGGCCGATGTGCCACTGCTGCCGGTGCTCAAGCAAGGCAAGGCGGCGGCGCGGAAGAAGCGCAATCGCTGAGCGCTGGGGCACGACAGCCGCGACCGCGCGTCAGTCACGGCCTGTGGCCACCACTGCAGCGCGCTGCGCAGCCGCCACGGCCAGCTGGCGTTTTCCCAAAACGAATTTGCCCCCGGACACGCTCCCGGAGGTTCCAGCCCGGGACCCAGGCGCCGCCCGCTGTCAGCGGCGCCCGCCGCCGCCCAAGTTTGGCAGGTTCGGCAGGTTCGGCAGGTTCGGCAGGTTGATTCCCCCGCCGCCCTGGCCGCCACCGCCGCCGCCCGGGGCGGCAAAGTTGACATCACCGCGCTGCTCCAGATTCGTAACAAGTTCTTCAACCACCTCAGCCCGAGTGGCCAGCGCCCGATTCCATTGACGGGTTCTGGGGTCCAACCGGAGCGTGATCGCGGTGAAGCCGGCCGCTCCCTGATCGAGTTGGAATCCAGCGAATGGAAGGTCCCGCTCGCTGTCGGCGATGATCATCATGCCCCGCAACACACGCGCCACCTCGACTTCGGCCGTGACGGTGGGGGTCTCGACCCGCAGGGTTTCGTCGACCTCGCCAAACGCCACGTAGGCGCTGGTCTCGGTGGCGTTGTCCTGTCCGGCCCGCAGCACCGTGCGAACCGCGCCGCGCTCGCGGCTGACGAACAACTCGCCGAAGTTCTCCAGCACCCGGTAGCCGGTTTCGCCATCGGACGTCGCGCGGATAATCATGGTGCCGTCGCCCCCTGCCGCCGGGGCGACGAAAAATCCCCCGATGAACGGCCGGAAATTCACCGACGCGCCCTCCTTCTCGAAGCGGATGGAGTAGACCACCAGCGGCAGTTCGGCGACCGCCTCCGGGATCAGGTCCAGCAGATCGTCGATATCGGGTTCGTCCTGGGCGCGGAGGGTGGCCGGAAGGATCAGGGCGGCCGCCAGCAGGCAAGCCAGGGTGCGGTTCGGAAACGGGTTCATGGAATCAAGGCGGGAAGATGGCGGGCGCGGCGGCGGGACGCAACCGGACCGTGGTCTGGAACCCCGCCGGATCACCCGTGGTTGCAGCGGGGTTCGGCGTGCCGCCACCCGCGGGCGGGTGCCGCCAGTATGCTGCCCGCGAAATCTAGTGCTCCGACAGGGTCTTGCCGTTCCAGCCCCACATGCCGCGCTGGACGTCGATGAACTTGATGTAGATCCGGTCCCGGCGCACCGGCACCTCGGCCTCGATCATCTCGCTCAGGGCCTGCGACAGGTTCATGGTCCGGCGGCCCGGCAGGCCCACCGCTTTCAGCTCCAGGAACGCCACCGGCGCCTCGCTGCCGTTGAAGAACATGTATTCCTCTCGTTCCAGGGCGATCATGACCAATTCCTCGGGCTTGCCGAGTTCCTGGCTGATCAGTTTGGACGCGGACGCCATCAGCTGGTTGGCGGTGTCTCGGTCGAGGGCGAGGTTGGTCTGGATCTTGAGGTAAGGCATGGGGCAGCAGGGGTTGCTGCGGGTCAGATTACCTGATGGTGTCGCGACTTGGAAAGCCGGAAATGACATCTGCCGACGGTTTTCTGTCGGAACTGTGACGACAGATCGC